>JAGQZL010000142.1 GCA_020434915.1 Allomuricauda sp.
ACAGCGGAGAGGCAACGGTGGGACGCCTGCCTCTTGAAACGGCCGAGACCATGGCACATCAATGGGGGTTTTCCTTGCAGGACAAAGCCTATAAATCTTCCAAACAACTAATCCAATATTTGGTGAAGGCCGCAGGGTACAACTCCAACTTTCTCTTGAATGTTGGTCCTATGCCCAACGGCAAAATCCAACCGGAATTTATAGCGACCCTAAAAGTAATTGGCGATTGGACCCAAACGTATGGGAATACCATTTACGGTACCAGGGGTGGCCCCATTGCGCCACAGAGTTGGGGGGTGACCACACAAAAGGACGATAAAATTTACATCCACATCATGGATTGGAAGACCGATAGCTTCCTTTTGCCTACCGTCAAAGGCACCATAACATCCATAGTGGACTTCCAAACCAAGAAAAAGTTGAACTACAAGAATACTGCCTATGGTATTCTGATTCAGTTGCCTAAAGACCGAGATTATGGTATGGCGGATTTTGTAATTGAAGTGAACTTAAAATAAGGCGACAACCAAACCACAAGAAGACCCATGACCATCAACCTCCAACATTCCAATATTTTGGATTAATTTCGAATGTCCGAATATGGAAAAACTCTTTAAAATATTCAAGTTTACCACAGAAGATGCCAAAGCCCTCGAGGGCGAAAGCATTGTGCCCCATGTACACGATTTTGAAGAGTTGATCATTGGGAACCAGGGCAAGATTTCCCATTTTATCGATTTTGATGATGAAACGGTCTACGCCCCCTTCGTTACCTTTGTGACCCAAGGCAAACCGCACAGATTGCGTCCACAGACCCATAACGACACCTGTGATTTCTGGGTCATCCGTTTCCGTACGGAGTTCATGTCCGAGACCATCTTCAAACTGTACAACTATTTTCATGACCGGGCCAATATTACCCTGCCCACCAGTCGTTGCTTTAACAGACTTTCCTCCCTCTGTGAAATGATGCACGACGAAATCCAGCAATCCAATCCCAACCTGTCCATCATCAAACAACTGCTCACCACCCTGATCACCATGGTGTACAATGAAAAACCGGAACAGGTGGAACATGATGTAGCCAATGCACATTCGCAGACCTACGCAAATTTTTTGCATATTTTGGAAGAGAATTTCAGAAGACCGGTCAAGATTTCCTTTTATGCCGAAAAGCTCTTCATGAGTGAGCGCAACCTGAACCTCATCTGTCAGGAAGTAATGCAACAAAGTGTTGGCGAAATCATCGAGACCCGCAAACTCACCGAGGCCAAAAACCTGCTCATCAACACCAACAAGACCATTGCGGAAATCGGTTTTGAACTGGGCTACAACGAAAAGGCCTACTTCTCCAAAGTATTCAAACGCAAGACCGGACAGACCCCCACGGCCTTTCGAAACGAGATGAAACAGCTCATTTCCGAATAGTACAACACATCTTCCAAAAGGTATTACCCCCTGCCCTACTGAATGCCAAATCTTTGCACTGAAGATTTAAACAGATCAGTAACCCAAAAAAACAATAACATGTCAAATACCATTTGGAAATTAGATCCAACCCATAGCGAATTGACCTTTAAGGTAAAACACTTGATGATCTCCAACGTAAAAGGTGAGTTTACCAAGTTCAACGCCACCATCGTAGGTGACTCCCTCGAAAACTCCAAAATCACGGCTAACGTGGATGCCGCATCCGTCTTTACCAACAATACCGATCGTGATGGCCACTTAAAGAGTGCCGATTTTTTTGAGGCGGAAACTTACCCTAGCCTAAAATTTGAAAGTACCTCCATTACCAAAGATGATGAGGGCGAGTACACCCTGATCGGTGAGTTGACCATCAAAGGAACCACCAAGACCGTGGAACTCGACGTGGAATTTGGAGGCTTTATGACCGACCCTTACGGTAATGAAAAAGCTGGATATTCCATCGAGGGGAAAATCAATCGTAAGGATTTTGGCCTTAACTGGAACGCTGCGTTGGAAACAGGTGGAGTTTTAGTGAGTGATGAAGTAAAAATTGCCGCCGAGGTCCAGTTTGTAAAGGGCGAGGCGTAATTGTAGTGTGTTGATAGTCCGGGTCCTTTGGACCCGGTTTTTTAAAGTTCCCCTTTTATGAATCGAAAGGATTTTATCAAAACCTTGGGATTAGTACCTTTAACTACGGCTATGACAGATTTACGAACATTGAACGCGCTGAACGAAAGTTTGCCCAACACGGAGAAAATGCCCGTGTTGTTCCTGGGCCATGGAAGCCCCATGAACGCCATTGAGGAAAATGAGTTCGTGTCCCGGTTCCGCAAACTGGGTCAGGAACTGGTAAAACCCAACATGATCCTTTGTATCTCTGCCCATTGGGAAACCCGGGGAACCAAGGTCACGGCCATGCAACAGCCACCCACCATCCACGATTTTGGAGGATTCCCGCAAGCGTTGTTCGATGTGCAATACCCTGCACCCGGCAGTCCGGAATTAGCTGCGGAAACCAAAAAAATCATCACCAAGACCGAGGTGGAACTTGACCACCACTGGGGATTGGACCATGGAGCCTGGAGTGTGATCAAACACCTTTATCCCAATGCCGATGTTCCCGTGGTGCAACTAAGCCTGGATTATACCAAAACACCCCTATACCATTTTGAGTTGGCCCAACAGTTGGAAAAACTCCGACACAAAGGCGTTTTAATCGTGGGCAGTGGCAATGTGGTCCACAACCTACGCCGTGTGGCCTGGAACAAATTGAACGAAGCCTATGCATGGGACTGGGCCGAGGAAGCCAATGAAAAAATGAAATCCTTTATTCTGGATGGCAATTTCGAGGCGTTGATCCAATATCACAAGCAAGGTTCCAGCTTTGCGATGTCCATTCCAACTCCGGAACACTACCTTCCTCTTCTCTACACCTTGGCGCTGAAGGATCCAAAGGAAGAAGCCCAGCTGTTCAACGATAAAATGGTGGGAGGTTCCATTGGTATGATGTCTCTGCACATCCACTAGAAAAGTACCGATTTGGGTATCAGTCCTTCACCTTAAAATGCGTACCTTGAGGGCACTAAAAACCAACTTTATGAAACTCAAGATTGCATTGCTGGCACTCATTTTGGTGGCCGGTTATTCCTGTAAAAAAGAACCCACCTCCTCTTTGGCCGATTACCAAGGGTACGAAAGCTATACCGTCATCATCGGTGAGAACAAGGTGGGGTATTTAAAGGCCAACACGGATGGGGACACCATCCACATCAATTACGATTTTAAGAACAATGGCCGTGGTCCGACCATGAAGGAAACCATCGTCCTGAACCCCGAAGGGTACCCCATCAACTGGGAAATATCCGGGAACACCACCTTTGGGAATGCGGTGGACGAACATTTTACCATGGAAGGTACGGAAGCTACTTGGACCGATGCCACAGGTTCCGGTTCCGCAACTGTGACCGCCCCACAGATCTACGTGAACCAATTCGGGAGTCCTTATTCGGCGGTTTTGGCCGCACGACTGCTCTTGGAGGCCCCTGAAAATACCTTATCCGTGTTACCCGCGGGCAACTTGAAGTTGACCAAGATGGAGGACCTCTTAATCCCCAAATTTTCCGGGGAAGGCGAATTGGCACTGACCACCTATGCCCTTTCCGGGGCAGATCTGAACCCTTCCTACTTCATTTTGGACGGGGACAACCGTTTTTTCGCGGCCATTTCCCCTCGCTATATCGTGATTCGGGATGGGTATGAAAATGTGGAAAAGGACATGCGGGAATTGGCTGAAAACTATTCAGCCAGTCGATACGAAACCCTGCAAAAGCAATATGCGCACCACTATGACAAAAAAGTGCGCATCCAAAACGTACACGTGTTCGATGCCAAGAACATGACCGTGACCGACCCGATTTCCGTGGTGGTGGAAGGCGATAAAATTGCCGCCATTGAAGCTGCAGATGCCACAGGTGAAAACGAAGTGGTCATTGAGGGCAACGGCGGCACGTTGGTGCCCGGACTCTACGAAATGCATGCCCATTCGGGCGATAACGGAGCCTTGTTGAACGTGTTGGCGGGGGTTACCTCCTTCCGTGATATGGGGAACGATACGGAAGTACTCGCCAACCTCATCGACAAGATCGATAAGGGTGTATTGGCCGGACCACGCATCACCCGTTTGGGCTTTATTGAAGGAAAAAGCCCTTTCAATAGCAACAACGGTATTTTGGTGGAAAGCGAAGCAGAGGCTTTGGCCGCTGTGGACACTTATGACAGCCTCGGTTTTTACGGAGTGAAACTCTACAACAGCATGAACGGGGACTGGGCCCCTGCCATTGTAAAGAAAGCCCATGAAAAAGGCCTGTTCGTAACCGGGCACGTACCCGCATTTTCCAATGCGAATGCTATGCTCAATGCCGGGTTTGATGAAATGACGCACATCAACCAGACCATGTTGGGCTGGGTGTTGGAACCAGACGAAGATACCCGTACGCTTTTACGTTTAACAGCCATGAAACGCTTTCCTGAACTGGATTTGAACAGTCCGAAAGTACAAGAGACCTTGGGCTTGTTCGTGGCCAACAACACCGCCATGGACCCCACCTTAGCCATTCATGAACGCTTGATGCTCTCCCGAAACGGGGAAGTGGCCTTGGGCGCCAAGGATTACATCGACCACATGCCGCCCAACGAGCAACGTGGCCTAAAAGTGGCCTTGGCCCAGATTGCCGATGATGCCGAGGACAAAGCCTACCGCGAAGCTTACGACAAAATTGTGGAGACCCTACGCATGATGAAGGACAAAGGCATTTTTATTGTGCCAGGAACCGATTTGGGAGGTGCCTTTAACCTGCACCGCGAACTGGAACTCTACGTAAACCAATTGGGCTTTACCAACGGAGAAATATTGAAACGGGCCACCTACGATATGGCGCAATACCTGGGTCAAGATGATTTGGGAACTATTGAACCCGGTAAATTGGCCGACTTCTTTTTGATACCCGGCAATCCAGTGGAGGACATCAAAGCCATTAAAACCATTGGTATGGTAAGCAAGGGCGGTACCTTCTACTACCCTTCCGAGGTATATCCTGAATTTGGCATTACCCCATTCACGGAAAAACCGGCAGTTAAGGAATAACAATCCATCAATAGAAATCTTAAAAGCCAGTAGCTGTTGTTGCTGGCTTTTTTATGACCTAAATCCATAAAAATCATATATTTAGGAAAACCAACCTCCCATGATCCGATTTTTTCGCAACATTAGGCAACGATTACTTACCGAAAACAAGTTCACCAAATACCTCATTTATGCCATTGGAGAAATCCTCTTGGTAGTCATCGGAATTTTAATTGCCCTCCAGATAAACAACTGGAACGAAAACAGAAAACTGCTACGGGAAGAAAAAGCCACCATCGCCAGTTTAAAACTTGAATTTCAAAAAAACTTAGGGCAATTGGAGGGTGATATCGGAGCCGTGAACGCCTTTATCAATGCAGCTGAAACCTTGCTGGAGCATACTGGTCCCGATTATGAATTTGGAACATTGAAAGATGTGGATAGTCTGGTAAGCATGACCGCCCGAATGTCTGTCTGGGACCCGAGTCTATATACCTTGGGCAACATCAAAAGCTCTGGAAAACTATCCAACCTGTCCAATGAGGAACTGAAGATATTATTGATCGAATGGGAAACTTTTTATGTCAATTTATTGGATTGGGGTGACTTTTATGTGGATAGAGGGAGCACGTATTTTGATTTTCTATTGCACAACTCCCTAAACCGGAACCTATTTTCAGGGGGTCCCTTTCAACTCAGCCCTTCCAAATTTGAACAATCCAATGAAGAACTTTTGAGAAAACTAGAGTTTGAAAACTACCTGACCAATCGCGTTTTTATCAATGGGTTTATGCTGGGCTATTATGAAGAAGCCAAGACCCGAATCATCGCTATAATTCAACAGTGTGACTCTTATGACGACTGATCTTTCCAATAAAGTTTTCCTTTTATATATTTCTAAAGCCAGTAGCCCTTGTTACTGGCTTTTTTAATTTGAAACCGTACAAAAATCGAGGCGCCATTAAAATCCCAAATTCATTTTAAAATGAATCTTATCTTTAACATGCACCTTCTAACACAGAAAGAATGAAATACTTACTTTATCAGTTTACCGCCATTTGTTTGGTGACAACCCTTTTTTCGTGCAATCCAAAACAAACCACTGAAACACCGGCCGAAAGCCCGGCCCACTCCTATTCCGAATCGTACAAAGCACCAGCTTTTAAGCCTGATGATCGGATAGAAAAGATCAAACAAATCGCACCCGAGCTACAAAAATCCATCGAGGAACATGCCAAGGCCGAAAACTTACCCGGCGTTGCCTTCGGTATTGTGGTGGATAACGAATTGGTGTTTACCTCTGCCACCGGATACCTGAATCTCGAAAAGGAGATTCCCGCTTCACCCTCATCCGCTTTTCGAATAGCCTCCATGACCAAGAGTTTCACCGCCATGGCCATTCTAAAACTCAGGGACGAAGGAAAACTGTCGCTGAACGATCCCGTGAGCAAACACATTCCTGAAATGGCAAAACTCACCTATCTCACCAAGGATGCATCGACCATAGACATTGAGAACCTATTGACCATGACCGCCGGGTTTCCCGAAGACAATCCCTGGGGTGACCGACAATTGGACGAATCCGACCAAATGTTGATCGGTCTTGTGGAGGAAGGGATTTCCTTTTCCAACGCCCCTTCCTACGAATTCGAATACAGCAACACTGGATATGCCCTTCTGGGACATATTGTTTCCGTGGTTTCGGGAATGCCCTACCAGGAGTATATCACCCAGAACATTTTGAAGCCCTTGGGCATGGACCACACCTATTGGGAATACGAAGGCATTCCCGAAGAGCAACTGGCCATTGGGTATCGATGGGAAGATGAACAGTGGAAACTGGAACCCATGCTGCACGACGGCTCTTTTGGTGCCATGGGAGGGCTCATCACCTCCATTGAGGACTTTAGCAAATACGTGAGTTTTCACCTTTCGGCATGGCCTCCTCGCAACGACGACGACAACGGCCCCGTAAAACGAAGCTCGTTACGCGAAATGCAGACACCTCAGTTCCCGAGGCTGTACGCCAATGCAAAGGATTATAACGGGGACGACTGCGCCATTTTGGCCGGGTATGGCTTTGGATTGGGCATTACGGAATACTGCAATGGCCTAAAAAGAGTCTCGCACGGGGGAGCGTTGCCGGGTTTTGGAAGCAACTATACCTTTTACCCCGAGTATGGGGTGGGCATTATGGCGTTTT
>JAGQZL010000143.1 GCA_020434915.1 Allomuricauda sp.
TCGTCCATGGGCAAACAAAAACCATAGCGTTCAATACCCAGTTTATTGCCTAATGCTTTTGAGAATACTTCCCCCAAGGCAATTGCGGTATCCTCAATGGTGTGGTGCTCATCCACTTCCAAGTCCCCATCAACCTTGATGTCCAAATCCATTTGACCATGTCTTGCCAATTGGTCCAGCATATGATCAAAAAAAGCCAATCCGGTATTGATGGAACTTTTCCCGGTACCATCGAGATTCAATTTGATTTGGATATCCGTTTCATTGGTTTTCCTAGCAATTTCCGCCACTCGGTTTTCCAATTTTAAAAACTCATATATTTTTTCCCAATCATTGCTCTCCAAGGCAATATAGGAATCAAGTTCTTCCCGTTTTACAGTAATCTCTCCAGTACCCAAATGGGTCTCATCATTGATATAAATCCCTTTGGCACCTAGATTTTTAGCCAATTCCACATCCGTTAACCGGTCTCCGATCACAAACGAATTGGCCAAGTCGTAAGCGTCCGAAAAATAAGTGGTCAACATACCCGTACCTGGCTTTCTTGTATTGGCATTGTCCTTGGGAAAAGTTCGATCAATAAAAACTTGATCGAACACCACTCCTTCATTTTCAAAAGCTTTTAAGATGAATTTCTGTACGGGCCAAAAGGTCTCCTCTGGAAAAATATCGGTGCCTAACCCATCTTGGTTGGTAATCATCACCAATTCATAATCCAATTCTTTGGCTATTTTACCCAAATAAGTGAAGGTCTTTGGATAAAAATCCAGCTTTTCAAAAGCATCTATCTGCTCATCGGCAGTTTCCTTGATGATGGTTCCATCACGATCAATGAATAGTACTTTTTGGCCCATTAGTTCAATTCTTTTAAAATAGCTATCAATAGTTTGTTCTCTTCTGGAGTTCCCACGGTAAAGCGTAGGGTGTTTTCGCAAAGTGGTTGACTGCTTCGGTTTCTGACCACCACTTGTTTTTCCAATAATTGCTGATATCTTTTATCGGCATCATCCACTTTTCCCAATATAAAGTTGGCGTCAGAGGGATATACTTTTTCAACGTAGTCTAGGGTTCGCAAGGCTTTCATCAAAACGTCCCTTTCTGTCAAAATCTGCATGATTTCCTGTTGAACGGCATCTTGGTTATTGACACGTTGCACCGCCTTTTGCTGTGTGAGTTGATTCACATTGTAAGGTGGCTTGATTTTGTTCAAAATGGCGATTATTTCTTCCGATGCATAGCATATTCCCAATCGGATACCGGCTAAACCATATGCCTTGGATAGGGTTTGGGTAACAATTAGGTTGGGGTAATCCTTTAAGCTACTTAACCAACTTTCTTGGTTCGAAAAATCAATATAGGCCTCATCAACAACCACCAATCCATTAAAAGATTCCAATAACTCTATGATATTTTCTTTGTTAAAGGAATTTCCGGTGGGGTTATTGGGCGAACAGATAAAAATGAGTTTGGTCCTTTCATCCACCGATTCCAATATTTTTGGAACATTCGGCTCAAAATCAGTAGTCAACAGTACTTCCCTGTTCCCAACAGCATTGATTCCAGCTAATACCTTGTACATTCCGTACGTTGGCGGCAAAGTGATGATATTGTCCTGATTAGGCTCACAAAACGCCCTGAAGATCAAATCCAATACTTCATCGCTTCCGTTACCCAACAACATATTGGTCTCGGAAATTCCTTTCTGTTCCGACAAAAGGGATTTTAGGCTTCGTTGATATGGGTCTGGATAACGATTCACTCCATTTTCAAAAGGATTTTCGTTGGTGTCCAGAAAAATCATTTCGGAGCCATCAGAAACATATTCGTCCCGAGCCGAGGAATACGGTTTAAGGATTTTGACAGAATCCCTGGCCAAATTCTCAATGTTGAATTTTTTAGTCATATCATAAAGGTCTCGACTGCGCTCGACCTGACATTAATTTGATTCTTTTAAACTATTTAATCGCAAGGTCACCGCATTTTTATGAGCCTGCAATCCTTCTGCTTCTGCCATGTGTTCTATCGCAGGTCCTATTATTCCCATTCCCTCTTTGGATATTTTTTGGAAGGTCATGCTCTTCATAAAACTATCCAGGTTCACCCCACTATACTGCTTTGCATACCCATTGGTGGGTAGCGTATGGTTGGTTCCCGATGCATAATCGCCAGCGCTTTCGGGTGTGTAATTACCGATGAACACCGACCCGGCATTCTGAATGTTTTGCAGGTAAAACTCCTCATTTTCAACACATACAATAAAGTGTTCTGGTCCGTATTCGTTGATCAAATCTATGGCGGTTTCATCATCTTTCACCAAAATGAGTTTGCTGTTTCCAATTGACTTACTTGCGATTTCAGCCCTTGGCAATTCTTTAAGTTGCGACTCGATTTCCCCTTCTACTGCATTGATCAATTTTTTCGATGTGGAAACCAAAATCACTTGACTATCAGTTCCGTGCTCTGCTTGACTCAACAAATCAGAAGCTACAAAAGCAGGATTGGCTGTATCATCCGCCACTATCAACAGTTCACTGGGTCCTGCTGGCATATCGATGGCAACTCCATGTTTGGTGGCCAATTGTTTGGCAACGGTTACATACTGATTTCCCGGACCAAAAATCTTGTACACTTTGGGAATACTCCCCGTGCCAAAGGTCATTCCGGCAATGGCCTGAATGCCTCCTACCTTAAAAATTTGTGTTACCCCGCAAAGGCTGGCGGTATACAAAATAGTTGGGTTCACTTCACCATTTCTATCCGGTGGGGTACACAATACAATATCGCTACAACCTGCCAACTTTGCTGGTATGGCCAACATCAATATGGTGGAAAACAAGGGAGCGGTTCCCCCGGGAATATATAGCCCCACTTTTTGGATGGGTCTTTTTTCTTGCCAACAGTTTACGCCTGGGGCAGTTTCCATTTCCACACGATCCGTTTTTTGGGCCGCATGGAACTTTTCTATGTTGGATTTTGCCAATGCAATGGCCTTCTTCAACTCAGTAGAAACCTTCTCTACCGCTGATTGGATTTCATTTGGAGCTACTAAAATGGTATCCAATTGAACATGGTCAAACCGGTCTGTGTACTTTTTAAGTATGGCATCTCCTCCCTCTTTAACTTCTTGAAAGATGGTATTGACGATTTCCTCAATATCATCTACCGTTTGGGTGGGACGTTTGAGCAACTCTGCCCAATCCGTTCTATCTGGATAATGGATTTTATTCATCTTTCAATCTTTTGATCAAGTGATAGCCCAAGGGGACATAACCGTGGCTTTCCCAGAACTTTTTACCTCTTTCGTTCTTGATGTAACAGTTTACCTCCGCTGTTTCACAATTCATTTCCTTGGCGTAGTCGTTTAAAAATTGCATCATCAACTCTCCAATGCCCTTTCCTTGATATTCTGGGGAAATAATCACATTGTCAGGTTCCACATGTTTTCCAACATAGAGCTTGTTCAAAACCCAAACACCACAAATCCCAATCAATTCCTTTTGGTCATACACCCCGATGCATTTGTATCCCATGGGAATCATTTCCGCCAACCGGCTTTCCAATAGCTCCATGGGAACGGTTTCTCGGTTCAGGATATAGGCCAAGGGTAAAATACTCTTGAGTTTTTCCTTAGGTATCCATTTGATGGTATATGCTGTTCTCATCCTCAACTATTACAATACCATTTTTTCAATAGGACATACCAAAATACCTTCTGCTCCGGCAGATTTCAGCTCATCGATTACCTCCCAAAAGGTATCACGGGTAATCACTGAGTGTACGGAACTCCATCCTTCCTCTGCCAATGGTAAGACGGTGGGGCTTCGCATTCCGGGTAGAATGGAAATGATTTGCTCCAGTTTGTCATTGGGAGCGTTTAACAAAATATACTTGTTCTGTCTCGCTTGCAATACCGATTGTATCCTGAACTGGATTTTTTTCAAAATGTCCCTTCGCTCTTCCGAAATATTGGGCGATACCGCCAAAACAGCCTCACTTTGAAGGATGACTTCGACCTCCTTTAAATTGTTTTTGAAAAGGGTACTCCCACTAGAAACAATATCACAAATTCCATAGGCCAACCCAATATTGGGTGCTATTTCCACAGAACCATTGATCAAGTGCAAGTCTGCAGTTACCCCTTTCGACCTGAGATATTCATTTACGGTATTTGGATAGGATGTTGCAATTTTCTTGCCCTCAAAATCCTTTACTGAGTTGTATTTGACCCCTTTCGGAACAGCCAAGGAAACCCTGCATTTGGAGAAATTCAGTTTTTCGGCAATGGCAATGTCCTCTCCTTTTTCCACCAAAACATTTTCTCCAATAATAGCGATGTCCACTACGCCATCCCGTAAATATTGTGGAATGTCACCATTTCTGAGATAGAATACTTCCAAGGGAAAATTTCTGGCAGTGGCCTTCAACTGATCCTTTCCATTGTCGATGGAAATACCACAGTCTTTAAGGGTTTGAAGGGAGTCCTCGTTTAATCGACCACTCTTTTGTACAGCAATCCGAATCTTTGTCATTTTTCAATGTTTTGTTTGAAAAACCAAATGGGTACAAAAACAAAACCCGCTTGATTTCTCAAACGGGTTAGACTATATTTTATATACAACAATACATCTCTATCTCGCTTGAGGGCAAGTATAAAAATGATGGTGGTGTACGTTTGTGTTTCTCATTACAGTTCAAATGTAGAACATATTTTTTTATCAAAAAAGGGATATTTAGTTATTTCCCAAAATTAAGGGCAACCCGTCGTCCCCGGAACCTACCACAACCACTTTGGCATTTGGGGATTGCGCCAATTTTAAAGTGGCTTCTATTCCCTTGTCTTGCAAAATCTTATCGGTCAGGGAAGCACTCAAAATCTTGTTGGCGTCTGCCTTACCTTGTGCCTCTATACGTTGCCGTTCTGCCTCTTTTTGGGCAGTAACCAACCTAAACTCGTATTCCAAGGATTCCTGTTCCTGCTTCAATTTACGTTCAATGGCCTCCTTGATGGTCGGTGGAAGGGTAACATCACGAACCAAGATTTCATCCAATACTATATATTGGTCGTCCACAATTTTCTTGGTCTCTTCAAATATTTCCTTTTGAATGGCGTCTCGTTTGCTGGAATACAACTGTTCTGGGGTATAGCGTCCCACCACACTTCTTGCTGCTGACCGGATGGTTGGGAGAATGATTCGCTCAACATAATTTTCACCAATTTCCTGGTGCAGTTTTCCTAAATCATCATAGGCGGGCTGGTACCAAGCGGATGCATCCAATTGAATATCCAATCCGTTGGATGAAAGAACCTTCATTTTTTCAAAAAGCTCCTGTTTCCTGACTTCGTAAATATAGACCCTGTTCCAAGGTGCCACTAAGTGAAAACCTTCTCCCAATGGCGGTTTATCCGTTACCACACCATCCCCAAAAGTTTTATAAAGCACACCCGCTTCACCGGAACCGATGGTCACAGCAGATTTTGAAATGATGATGATCAAAAAAATGATGGCAGCCAATGCCGGCAATGCAATCTTGGGTAATCTATCCATTTTTATGTTGTTTTATATTAATCCGTTGTATTTTCTGATGAACCATTCCAAGGCAAGGGTCAAGGCCATCAGTCCGAGTAAAATACGTAAATCTATTAAAGATACAACATTCTGCCTGCTCTTTTGAACGGGCAAAAATTGCTGTGAGGTGGTCAGGTCAGATATCAGGGAATCCACATTGTCCAGAAAGTAGATTTTTCCATTTGTATTTTGAGCAAGACGGTTCAGTTTCCTGTAGTTGGACGAGGTAAACTGGTTTTCTGGATTGAAATCCAGGATCTTGAACGCCCCTGAACGTTTAAGGTTGGTACCTTCAGCGGTAACGGTGAATTGATATTCCCCTGAATCCAAATCACCAAGATCTACTTCAAAATAGGAGCCTTTTAGGAGCATTGGGGATTCGCGCTCAAAACCATTGTCTTTCCCTTCAATTTTGATGGATAGGTTGGCCCCGGCATCAAATTGATAGCTCTCATCAAAATACGATGCCCTTATTTTGGCCATACCCGCATTGTCAAAAACCAAGGGATACTCCAGTTCCAACCTGCTTCGTTGGTTGTTGGAACCTAGATACACCATTAGGTTGCCCATGAAATCGTCAAACCGCTTAAAACTTTGGTCATTGCGGTACGCTTGTGCCCGCCAACGCCAAATATTCTCACCGAATAACACGGCTTCCCGGTGTTTTCCTTCGGTCAAAATGGTGAACAAGGGTTTGTTCAATGTTACCCCGCGAATTTGTTGGAACATGATGGTCCCTTGACTCAAATTCAATGTAACATCGCCCAAATTACCCTCAAGAGGTGGATATTCATCCAAGGAAAACTCCCCCAGCCCAAAAATGCCAAAGGCATTGTTCAAAATAGGGATGATTTCTTCGGATTGGTTGTTATTGTCCTTTGTAAAACTTTGCTGGGCCCTGTTCAAAAAATTCCAATCCGTTTTACTGCCTGTAATCGTAAAATAATTGATACCTGATTTTTGGATAAAATCGTACACAGCTCCAAAATTCCGGTTGGGTTGGTATAAAATCAGCAAATCCGCATCTTGTAGACCGTTCACGTCGGTTGGTTTTTTAATGGATACAGAACGCTGCTCATTGGCTTCTATGGATTTTTTGATTGCCCCGATATCAGGATGCATAATATCTGATACAAGTACCACCTGCGTGCGTTCGTCAATTACTTCGATTGCGGTTTCCTTGACATTGTTATCAGTGTTCTTTTCATTTTCCAAAGCACCTACCTCAATTTTGATGGTTTTGATTCCCACATTTTTTGCCTCTGTCAAAATCTGTAGGGTTTGGCTGGATTTGGCTGCACTGAGCTGTAGACGTTCTTGATGGACCCTGTTGCCGTTGAGTGATACTGTGAGAGTAGGGTTGATGGAATTGTTCCCTTGATACAATACGGTGGCCTCAATGGGAAAGCGATTGTTTAAAAAGGCATACTTGTTCACATTTACAAGCCCAATGGATACATCTTCATGCTGTGTGGTGTCCCCTACCACCACTGGAAACACAGAAAGATTGTTGTTCAGGGTCAAAAATTCATAATCCCTACCAACGGTCTGGTTACCATCCGATACCAAAACGGCCACGTTGTTCCCTTTTAAGAAAACTTCGTTGATGGTAGAGAGCGCATTCGATATGTCGGTACTCCTTTGGTTGAATGCGATACTGTCAGTTTCTTGAATGG
>JAGQZL010000144.1 GCA_020434915.1 Allomuricauda sp.
GATCTGGGTCACGGTCATTTTTACTTCTCCCAAGGCCTCCGAAACCTTATCGAAAGCATAATCCTTGAACCATTGCAGTACTTCGATGGTATTGTAGATGGAATTGTTGTTGTTTGGATGTGCCGCATGCGAAGGCGTACCTTCCACCACGGCATCAAAAACCACCAATCCTTTTTCGGCGATGGCGAGATTCATCAAAGTAGGTTCGCCCACCACGGCCACATCAATATGGGGAAGGATGGGCAACAAGCCTCGCAAACTTTTTTCACCCGCATCTTCCTCCTCCGCTGTAGCCGCCATGACGATGTTATGGCTCAACCCTTCTTTATCATAAAAATGAACAAACGTGGCCAACAAGGATACCAGACATCCTCCCGCGTCGTTGCTGCCCAAGCCAAAGAGCTTGCCATCTTCAATATGTGGATGAAAAGGGTCTTTAGTATAAGCTGTATTGGGTTTAACCGTGTCATGATGGGAGTTCAACAGCAAGTTGGGCTTACCTTCGTCATAGTACTTGTTGAAGGCATAAATGTTGTTGTCCTGTCGATGGGTTTCTATGCCAAAACTCTTCAAAAAAGCGGCAATGACATCTGCTGTTTTATCTTCTTCCCCAGAAAACGAAGGAATTGATATCAGTTCCTTGAGCAATTCAATGGCTTTTGCGGTCAATATGTCTTGGCTTTTGCTCATAAAGTAAGGGTTGTATATTCTGAATTATTCGCCTCCAGCATTTCACTGTTGCCCACACAGACTTTGGCGACATGGTTCCTCAGGGCATAAAAACAGTTGTGCATTTTTGGAAGCATGCCATCTGAAATAATCCCGTAGGCCAAAAGTTCATCATAGGTTTTGGAGTCGATATGAAGGATCACCGAATTTTCATCTTCCACATCCTGCAGCACTCCTTTCTTTTCAAAGCAATAGTACAATGTGGTTTCAAACTGATCTGACATGGCAATGGCCAATTCGGCCGCAATGGTATCGGCATTGGTATTGAGCAATTGTCCGCGACCATCATGGGTAAGGGCACAAAAAATGGGAGTAAACCCAGCCTGTAACAGTTTTAGAATGGCGTATCCATTTACAGTATCCACATCGCCCACAAGGCCAAAGTCGACCTTTTTAATGGGTCTTTTGTGTGCTCGAATGGTATTGGCATCCGCACCGCTCATTCCGATGGCATCCGTGCCCAAGGCTTGCAATTTGGCAACAATCTTTTTGCTGACCAGCCCCCCGTACACCATTACGGCAATATCCAAGGTTTCGGGATCTGTTATGCGTCGCCCGTTCACCATTTGACTTTCAATGCCCAATTTATTTCCCAATTCAGTGGCTTTCTTCCCTCCACCATGCACCAGTATTTTGTTTCCATCCATTTTGGAAAACAGGCCCAACACGTGTTCGAACCCTTGGGCATCCTCAATTACATTTCCTCCTATTTTAACTATGGAAAGCTTTTGTTTCATTTTATGTATTTATTATTCCACCATCAATGGTGACCGTTGTGCCGGTTATCCATGAGCTATCGTCCGACACCAAAAAAAGTGCAAGTTTTGCGATATCCATGGGTGTCCCCAGCCGCTTTAAAAGTGTTGAATTTTCTGCTTTGGCCACGGCCTGTTCCGGTTGTTCGAATGCTTTCGCCGATTCCCAAAGTAGGGGTGTGTCCACTGGACCGGGGCACATCGCATTTACCCGAATCTTGGGGGCATATTCCACTGCCATTTGTTTCATCAGGGCCACCGCACCGGCTTTGGAAGCACAGTAGGCAGGGTGGTTGGGAAAACTCTTGAAAGCAGCAATGGATGCATTGATCAAAATATTGCCTAGTCCGCTTTTCTGCAGGTGGGGCAATGCATGTTTGCTGATATAAAAAATGGAACTTAAATTGGTGTTCAGGGTGCTGTGCCAAGCCTCAATGGGCAATTCCTCCACATTTCCCAATCCAAGCACACCTGCATTCAACGAAAGTATGTCCAATTTGCCGTATGTGTTGATTGCAGTTTCCACCAATTGTTCATTGTAGGTTGGGTCGGTAATATCGCCGGGAACAAACACCGCATTGGAAAGCTGTTTTTCCAAAGTCACCCCCCTTTCCTTATCCCTTCCAGATAAGATGAGTTGGGCACCTTCCATGGAGAAGGCTTCGGCAATTTCTTTGCCCATGCCACTTGTGGCCCCTGTAACTATACAAACCTTGTCCTTTAGTTTCATATCATTGTTCCAACAGTTTTTTCAACACCAATTGAGCTGAAAAAATTCGGTTTTTCGCTTGTTCGGCCACCAAAGACTGATTTCCGTCCAGAACAGCATCTTCCACCACAACATTTCTTCGGACGGGAAGGCAGTGCATGAACTTTGCATTTCCCAATTTTTCTTGGGTCATGGTCCAGCCTAAATCCTTGTTCATCACCTTGCCATAATCGGTATAACTGCTCCAGTTTTTTACGTAAACGAAATCCGCATGTTCCAAAGCTTTTTGCTGATTATGTTCAACTTGGCAACCCTTGATAATTTCCGGATTGAGTTCATACCCTTCTGGATGGGTAATCACAAAATCGGCATCCTGTAATTTCATCATCTGTACAAAGGAATTGGCCACCGCATGGGGCAATGCCTTTGGGTGCGGTGCCCAGGAAAGCACAACCTTGGGCTTGGTTTTTACCTTGTTTTCCGCCAAGGTGATGGCATCTGCCAATGCCTGGAGTGGGTGGCCGACCGAACTTTCCATATTTACCACGGGAATGGAAGCGTACTTGGCAAAACCATGGATCACTTCCTCTGCCTCGTCCTTTGCCTTGTCCACCAAACCTGCAAATGCCCGTATCGCTACGATGTCGCAATATTGAGACACCACTTGTGCAGCTTCCTTGATATGTTCCGATGTGCCTTGATCCATAACGGTTCCGTCACCATATTCCAAAGCCCAGCCCTCATTGCCAAAGTTCATGATCATGACCTCCATCCCCAGATTCAGGGCCGCTTTTTGGGTACTCAATCGGGTCCGAAGGCTGTTATTGAAGAACAACAGGCACACTGTTTTTTGTTTGCCCAAATGCTGAAACTGATAAGGGTCTTTTTTGAGATTAATTGCTTCGTCCACCCAATTGGGGAGGGAATCAATATCGTTTATCGACAAAAAATGCTTCATTTTAATGCTCTTTTTAACGCCTCGAAGAACAGGTCGATGTGTTCCGAGGTAATGTTCAAGGCGGGCAAAAACCGCAATAATTTTTTATTGTTGGCACTTCCCGTAAACATGTGGTGATCGTAGATCAATTTTTTGCGTAATTCAGCGACCTCAAATTCAAATTCGAGTCCGATCATCAATCCTTTGCCCTTCACTTTTTTAATTTCTGGAACATCCGAGGCTTGTTCTCGGAAATAAGTCCCTAATTCGGCAGCGTTTGCGATTAAATCCTCATTTTCCAAGACTTCCAAGACGGCCAAGCTGGCTGCACAGGCTAAATGGTTACCACCAAAGGTGGTTCCCAAAAGTCCATAAGAGGGCTTGAAGCTTTCATGGATCAAAATGCCTCCAACAGGAAAACCGTTGCCCATGCCCTTGGCTATGGAAATGATATCGGGTTGTATACCGTGATGTTGAAAACCAAAGAACTTGCCACTTCGGCCATATCCTGATTGTACTTCATCGGCAATGAGCACCACATTATGTTCCTTACATTTTTCAGCAATGAATTGATAAAATTCAGTAGAGGGTTCGTCCAAACCACCTACTCCTTGAATAGCCTCCAAAATCACGGCACAATTATCGTCCGAAGCAATGGCTTTTTCAAAAGCCTCAAAGTCATTTAATGGTAAAAAAGAGACCTCCTGTTGCAAATTGATCGGCGCATTGATCTTGGGATTGTCGGTAGCGGCCACAGCGGCTGAGGTTCGTCCGTGAAAACTATTTTTAAAGGCAATCACCTTGGCCTTGCCCGTATGAAAGGATGCCATTTTCAAGGCATTTTCATTGGCCTCAGCTCCTGAGTTGCACATGAAGAGGTCATAATTTTCGCAATCGGACAGTTTGCCCAATTTTTCGGCCAGTTCCTTTTGCACCGGATTCTGGACCGAATTGCTGTAAAATGCAATTTTTTCCAATTGATCCTCAATGCGTTTTACGTAATGCGGATGCGTATGACCGATGGAGATTACGGCATGCCCTCCGTAAAAATCCCAATATTTTTGTCCCTTTTCGTCCCAAACCTCAATGCCCTTGGCAGCAACTGGGGTTACATCATAAAGGGGATATACATCAAATAATTTCATGATTACGTTTTTCTGATGTGACTTATTTTTTCATAGGAGGAAACAATTCCCTTGATCAAAGAGGAACTCAAACCTTGGTGTTCCATTTCGTTCAACCCTTCAATGGTGCAGCCTTTTGGAGTGGTTACCCGGTCGATTTCCTCTTCGGGGTGACTTCCCGATTCAATCAATAGGCTTGCGGCCCCGTTACAGGTATGCATGGCCAGTTCTTGTGCCTCCTTGGCATCGAACCCCAATTGGATGGCCCCTTGCGTTGTAGCTCGGATCAAGCGCATCCAAAAAGCAATTCCACTCGCACAGATCACCGTAGCAGCCTGCATTTGGTCTTCGGGAATTTCCATAGTGTGGCCCATGCGGTTGAAGATGGCCTTGGCCAAATCGACACGTTTCTTGCCGGGTTCGTTACTGCAGATACAGGTCATGGATTTCCCAACGGAGATGGCTGTGTTGGGCATACTTCGGATGATAAATTTATCGGAACCGATGATTTCCTCGATTCTTGAAATCTTGAATCCCGTAATCGTGCTGATAATCACGTGTTTCTCTGTCAACAGGTCTTTGGCTTGTTCCAAAATGGTAGTGAACTGCCCCGGTTGCACCGCAAAAATCAGGATATCTGAGTTTGTTATGGCCTCCAAATTGTCGGAAGTCACTTTTACGTTTCCATATTTTTCAAAATCCTGGATGGATTTGGTGTTTCTTTTGGTGAGGTACATGGTGGTAGCGCCATTGGTGTGCAAAATGCCTTTTGCCATGGCCAATCCTAAATTCCCTGCTCCTATGATGGCTATTTTCATATTTCTCGTCTTTGACATCTCGAGCGCAGTCGAGAGGTACTTTTGATTTTAAGGTCTTGCATCTCGACTCCGCTCGATGTGACAGCTCGACCTAGTTTTTATTTAAAATACTCCCGCTTTTAGCAACAGACCTTCGGTTTCGGGAAAACCGAACGTCAGGTTCATATTCTGTACCGCTTGTCCCGATGCCCCCTTCAATAAATTATCGATGGCCGAGGTCACCAACAGTACATCCTCATGCTTGTGCAAATGGATGTGGCACTGGTTGGTGTTCACCACTTGTTTCAAATGGATTTCCTCTTCGGACAAATGCGTGAAAACCGCATCCTTGTAAAAATCAGTAAACAATTGTTTTGCTTCTTCCAAGGAGCCATCAAACTGGGTATAGGCCGTAGCCAAAATTCCCCGAGTAAAGTTACCGCGGTTGGGCAGGAACATCAATTTGCCCACTGGATTGCCATAAGACTTTAAACTCTCACCAATTTCTCCCAAATGTTGATGGGTAAAAGGCTTGTACCATGACACGTTGTTGTTCCGCCAGCTAAAGTGAGAAGAAGACGATAACCCAACTCCAGCACCGGTGCTGCCCGTTACGGCATTGATGTGCACTTCATTTTTCAACAAACCGGCTTTTGCCAGAGGCAACAAAGCGAGTTGGATCGCGGTGGCAAAACAACCTGGATTGGCAATGGCTTCTGCGGCTTGTATGGCAGATTTGTTCAGTTCGGGCAACCCATAAATAAAACGCTTGCCGTTAAAAGTGGAATCGGCCTGCAATCTGAAATCGTTGCTCAGATCGATAATCTTTGTACTTGCAGAGAAAGGGTTCTCGTTCAAAAATGTCGTGGAATTTCCGTGGCCCAAACAAAGGAACACCACATCCACATTCGGATTGACTTGGCCGGAAAATTTCAGATCGGTCAACCCCAACAAATCTTGATGGGCCGATGCGATGGGCTTGCCGGCTCGGGTAGTGCTGTACACAAAGTCGATTTCGGTGTTGGGGTGGTTCAACAAAATTCGGATCAATTCCCCGCCCGTGTAACCAGAACCGCCAATAATACCTGCCTTAATCATAATCTTGGTTTACATGGTTGGCTATTTTACCGGAGTTGGAAAGAATCTTAATGAATCCCTTGGCGTCGTCTGCCGTCCAACCTTTGTTCATTTCACCATAACTTCCAAAGGAAGCGTTCATCAAATCGTGTTCGGATGAGATGCCGTTCAATTCAAATCGGTAGGGGTGTAGCGTTACGAACACATCGCCAGAAACGTGCTTTTGGGAATCGGCCAAAAAGGCTTCGATGTTTCGCATTACCTCGTCCAAATAATGGCCTTCGTGCAACAACATGCCATAAAAACTGGACAATTGTTCTTTTTGGAACTGTTGCCATTTGCTTAAGGTGTGTTTTTCTAAGAGGTGGTGCGCCTTAATGATGATCAACGGTGCAGCTGCCTCAAAACCGACCCGTCCTTTAATTCCGATGATGGTATCCCCCACATGGATGTCCCTTCCAATGGCATATTTGGAAGCGATGGCCGATAATTTTTCAATATTGGCCACTGGGGAACTTTCTTCCCCGTCAATGGCAACCAATTCCCCTTTCTTGAAGGTAAGCTTTACTTCTTTGGGCAATTCTTTTTCCAATTGGCTGGGGTAGGCACTGTCCGGCAAGGACAAATGGGAGGTCAATGTTTCAGAGCCGCCCACAGAAGTGCCCCAAAGCCCTCGGTTGATGGAATATTTTGCCTTTTCCCATGGGTAGTCGATGCCGTTTTTTTGTAAATACGCTATTTCTACCTCCCTAGCCAGTTTCTTATCCCGGATTGGGGTGATGATCTCGATTTCTGGTGCCAAGATCTGGAAAATCATATCGAAACGCACTTGGTCGTTTCCAGCACCGGTGCTTCCGTGGGCAATGTACTGGGCCCCAATTTTTTTCGCATGGTTCACAATCTCAATAGCCTGTATGATACGTTCGGCACTCACTGAAAGGGGGTAGGTATTGTTCCGAAGTACGTTGCCGAAAATGAGGTACTTTACCACTTTGTCATAAAAGGTGGACACTGCATCGATGGAAGTGTAGGATGCAGCACCCAAAGCGATGGCCT
>JAGQZL010000145.1 GCA_020434915.1 Allomuricauda sp.
CCTTTTAAATATTTTAAAAAATAGAAGGCTATTCTGAAATGAGCTTGTCCAGAAGATTCCGAACATAATCGGAATTCCAGTTGGCCGCCCCGGTTTTATCCACAACAATTTTACCGTCCTTACTCAAAATATAGGTCACCGGGATGGTACTGCTCTGCATTTCTGGCGGTGCGGCGGACGCTTGAAAATATACCGGGAGCTTATATCCTTTTTTCTCCAGAAACGCCTCCACCTTCTCTTTCTCGTCATTGGCCACAAAAGCAAAGACCACTTTATCCTTGTAATCGGTATACAACTCAACAAAGCGGGGCAATTCCGCAACACAGGGTGGGCACCAAGTAGCCCAAACATTGACCAAGACCACCTTTCCTTTCATGGATTGAAGGTTGATGCTCTTGCCATCCAGACCCACTAGGTTCCAATGATAGTTTTTTACACTGACCTGTTCTTCCTCATCCACTTCATCTGCACTGATCACGGTAGCCACTACTTTGTTCACCCATACCCGAACATAAAACCCCACTGGGGTAAAAAGTATCAGGACGATGGCCAATATCCAAATACCGTTACTGATCTGTTCCTTTGTTAGCTTCATAATCCTATTCTGCAATCAATTCATCCAACACCTTGTAGAATTTGCTTGTACTCCAATCCGAAATCCCCTCTTTATGTACCACAATGTTCCCTGATTTATCGATGACATAAGAAGATGGGACCACACTGGGATCAATGGGCATTTTCTCCCCTATGATCAAATAGGTCACTGGAAAGGTAAACTCTTGTTCTTCCATAAAGGCTTCCACGGGTGGACGGTTTTCATTGGTAATGATGTAGAAATCCATCTTGCCCTTATAATCGTCGTACAATTTCTGAATACTTGCAAGCTCTGCTTCCGATGGCAATCGCCATGAAGCCCATAAATTGATGAAAATTACTTTTCCCTTTGATTTTTCAAAATTGAAAAAATTCCAATCGGCATCCTTCAGTTTCCAATCGTAATCCGACAGCTGTTTTTGCTCTGCTTTTTCGATGATTGGGGGTGAAAATGAAAATATCCGATTCAGGAACAGTTTTCCGTAGTATCCCAAAGGGGTCACAAAAAAGGAAAGCACAAAAAGAATCAGTACAATGTTGAGTATGGTCCTTTTACTGATTTTCATGGATTTACTGCTTTATAAAAATTAAAAACTCCTGATACCTTTTACAATACCAGGAGTTTGTCAGATCTATTTTAGATACAATTATGCATTCTGTTTCTTGATCAAGTTCAATGCGGAGCCTTCCTTGAACCATGCTATCTGTGCATCGTTATAGGAATGGTTGGCAATGATGGTATCCTTGCTTCCATCGGCGTGTACCACTTCAATGGTCAACGGTTTTTCCGGAGCAAATTGATCAATGTCCAAAAAGTTGAAAGTGTCATCCTCCTGGATCAAATCATAATCACTTTCATTGGCAAAGGTCAAGGCCAACATACCCTGCTTTTTCAAGTTGGTTTCGTGTATCCTTGCAAAGGATTTTACCAAAACGGCTGCTACTCCCAAGTGCCTTGGTTGCATGGCCGCGTGCTCACGGGAAGAACCTTCACCGTAGTTGTGGTCTCCCACTACGATTGTCTTGATTCCTGCCTTTTTGTATTCACGTTGTGTATCCGGCACACCTCCATACTCACCGGTCAATTGATTTTTGACCAAGTTCGTCTTCTTGTTGAAGGCGTTTACTGCACCTATCAAAGTGTTGTTGGCAATATTGTCCAAATGCCCCCTAAAACGCAACCAAGGCCCAGCCATGGAAATATGGTCGGTAGTACATTTGCCAAAGGCTTTGATCAACAGTTTCATGCCTTTTAGACTTTCAGGAGTGATCGGTTGAAAAGGCTCCAGAAGCTGCAAACGCTCAGAAGTTGGTGACACAATTACATTGACCCCGCTTCCATCTGCCAAAGGATCTATATAACCATTATCCTTAACTTCGAAACCCTTTGGAGGCAATTCCCATCCTGTTGGTTCATCCAACATTACTTCTTCCCCATCTTCATTGATCAATGTGTCGGTCAAAGGGTTGAAATCCAAACGACCTGCAATGGCTATGGCTGCCGTCATTTCCGGAGAAGCTACAAATGCGTGGGTGTTGGGATTACCATCGGCACGTTTGGCAAAGTTTCGGTTAAAAGAATGTACAATACTGTTCTTCGGTGCATTTTTTGGATCTTCATAACGCGCCCACTGGCCAATACATGGCCCACAGGCATTGGTAAAGATCTTGGCATCCAATTTTTCAAAAATTTCAAGGATTCCATCTCGCTCCGTAGTATATCGAACTTGTTCTGAACCTGGATTGATTCCAAATTCAGCCTTTGTTTTCAATTTCTTATCCAATGCTTGTTGCGCAATGGACGATGCCCTTGACAAATCTTCGTAGGATGAGTTTGTACAGGAACCTATCAATCCCCATTCAACTGCCAAAGGCCACCCATGTTCTTTGGCCTTTTCGGTCATTGAACCAACTTCTGTTGCCAAATCTGGTGTAAAAGGCCCGTTTAGAAGTGGCTTTAACTCAGACAAGTTGATTTCAATAACTTGGTCAAAGTATTGTTCTGGATTTGCATATACTTCAGGGTCTGCTGTCAAGTGTTCTTTTACTTTATTGGCAGCATCGGCCACATCTTCCCTATCGGTTGCCCTGAGGTAACGTTCCATGGATTCGTCATATCCGAAGGTTGAAGTAGTTGCTCCGATCTCGGCACCCATATTACAGATGGTTCCTTTACCCGTACAGGACATAGCAGTGGCACCGGGACCAAAATATTCTACAATAGCTCCAGTTCCACCTTTTACGGTAAGGATTTCCGCAACTTTCAAAATTACATCCTTAGGTGCGGTCCAACCAGATAGTTTACCTGTCAATTTCACGCCGATCAGTTTAGGGAATTTCAATTCCCAGGCCATTCCTGCCATAACATCCACTGCATCGGCACCTCCTACTCCAATGGCTACCATTCCCAATCCACCTGCATTTACAGTGTGGGAGTCAGTACCGATCATCATCCCTCCAGGGAAGGCATAGTTTTCCAATACTACTTGGTGGATGATACCCGCTCCTGGTTTCCAAAACCCGATACCATATTTATTTGATACAGAACCCAAAAAGTCAAAAACTTCACTGCTGGTTTCGTTGGCATGTTTTAAATCTGCTGCAGCACCTTGTTTTGCCTGAATCAAGTGGTCACAATGGACCGTAGTAGGAACAGCAACTTTATCCTTTCCTGCCTGCATAAACTGGAGCAAGGCCATTTGCGCAGTTGCATCTTGACATGCTATTCTATCCGGTGCAAAATCAACATAATCCTTTCCTCTGGTAAATTTTTGGGTGGGTGTTCCATCCCACAAGTGAGAGTATAATATTTTTTCAGCAAGGGTCAATGGTTTCCCTACCAGTTCACGAGCTTTATCCACACGTTCCCCCATGGAAGCGTAGACGCCCTTAATCATATCTATATCAAATGCCATTCTACAATTGAGTTTTAAGAGTTTAGTAATTCGGTAAATTTACTAAATAACGAAGGATTTTGGAATTAGAATTGCGCTAAATAAATATCTATAGTCTGATATTTATAACAATTCCAAGATAATTTTTTCCTCTGAGATGCCTTCTGCTTCCGCTTTGTAGTTTTTGAGAATCCTGTGTCGAAGGATTCCTGCGGATACCGCCTTTACATCTTCAATGTCCGGGGAGAATTTACCGTGAATGGCCGCATGGGCCTTGGCAGCCAATACCAAATTCTGGGATGCACGCGGGCCTGCCCCCCAATCCACGTAATTATTTACAAAATCCGATGAACCTTCCTGTCCGGGACGGGTCCTGTTCACCAAACGAACCGCATAGTCAATCACATTGTCAGGAACCGGAATGCGCCGGACAAGATGTTGTACTTCAATGATCTCATCGGCAGTAAAAAGGGTATTGACATGCACCTCCTCATCAGTGGTAGTTGATTTAACCACTTCAATTTCTTCTTCAATAGATGGGTATTTCAGCTCTATGGCAAACATGAAACGGTCCAATTGGGCTTCCGGTAATGGATAGGTCCCTTCCTGCTCAATGGGATTTTGGGTGGCCAACACAAAATAGGGCCTGTTGAGTTTGTATTGTTTTCCGGCTATGGTAACCGCCCTTTCCTGCATGGCCTCCAAAAGGGCTGCTTGGGTCTTCGGCGGGGTCCTATTGATTTCATCGGCAAGGATGATGTTACCAAAAACAGGACCCATGATGAACTTAAAATTGCGGTTCTGATCCAATACCTCGCTTCCCAAAATATCGCTGGGCATAAGGTCTGGGGTAAACTGGATGCGCTTGAAGTCCAAACCCAATGTTTGTGCAATGGTATTGACCATAAGGGTCTTTGCCAAACCCGGAACACCAATCAAGAGGGAATGCCCACCTGTGTAGATGGACAATAGAATTTGTTCGATCACCTTTTCTTGGCCTACAATGACCTTGGCAATCTCCTTTTTAAGTTCTTGGTGTTTTTTTACCAGGTTTTCCACCGCAGTTACATCCGACATTGACCTATTCCTTTACCCAATTGTTTGCAAAATTGCAGGTTCTATTGTCTTCGTTCACATGAATGTAGGTGTCCTCTATATGCTCTGCCATCCATTCCTTGATTGCCTTGAACTGTTTTTCCCTCAAGGCCAATTCCTGGATCTTTAAATAGTCCTTGGCAAAGTCCGCTTTATGCTCGTCGTAACGATTGGAGATTTTCATGATCTTGAACTTGGGTGGTCCACCGCGTGGATCGTCCTCACGAATCGGTCTTGAAATCTCACCATCCTTTATGTTACGCACTTGGTTGTACAATGTGGGGTCCATCTTGGTCAGTTCAAACCTGGAATCAAAATTGATTGGGTTACGGAGCAAACCTCCATCAAACTTGGTTTCCTTTTCATCCGAAAAATTGACCGCAGCATCGGCGAAGGTATATTTTCCGTCCAAAACTTGTTGCCTAATGGTATCCAATTCCTGAACAGCCTTGTCAATGGCACTTTGAGGAACTTCGGGAATCAATAGAATGTGTCGCACGTCCCTTTCCTGTCCCCTAACCTTTTCCACATAAATGATATGGTATCCATAAATGGTTTCAAAAGGTTCTGACACCTCCCCTTCTTGAAGGCTGAAAGCCACATCCTTAAACTCTTTTACAAACTGGGTTTCCTTGGTAATACTATACATACCCCCATTAGCCCTTGAAGCATCGTCCCGGGTATATAGGATAGCTTTTACCTTAAAACTGGCGTCATTCTCCTCCACATCCTGTTTGATCTCCTTCAGCTGATTGATGACCTTCAACTTCTCCTCTTCGGGTGCCTGGGGTTGTTTTACGATCTGTGTTTGTGCGATTTCCAGTTCGGCCCCGAAAACAGGTCTTTCATCTTCCGGGATATTGTAGAAAAACTGTCGCACTTCCTCCGGGGTCACTTCAATGTCCTCTACAATCTTGCTCTGCATTTTTTCCGAGAGCATACGCAATTTGTTGATTTCAAAAAGCTCGGAACGGAAACTTTCGACGTCCGGTTTTTTATAGAATCGCAACACTTTTTCCATGGAACCCACTTGGGCCACCAATTGCTGTATTTGCCTATCACTTTGGGCATTCACCATTTCATCGGAAACCAATAAACTGTCCTGAACTGCCTGGTGGGCATACAAACGATCCTCCATAAGTTTTCCCAAAAGCCCACAACGGGTGATATCCTCTGTGGAAGCTCCTTGGTTCTTCAAATCAAACAAGGTTTTGTCAATATCCGATTCCAAGATCACATAATCCCCGATTACGGCTGCAATACCATCCAATTTGACCCTGTTGGTGGAACTGGTTGAGTCAGTGACCCCCAATGCCTCATCGGTTTCTTGGGCGTGTCCTGTAAATAGGGTCAGTAAAGCGGTGGCAAAAAGCCCTTTAATCATTTTGTTCATAAACCTCAAATTCTTTCTTCTTAATGGCTTCATCTATAATCTCGGTTTCCAGTTTTTTTACATAGTTCAGTCTCCTTCGGTTCAAGATCAACTGTCTGATGTCTGGTTCCACGTATTCAAAAGGTGCTGTATCATTGACTTCCAATACATTGGTCACCATGCCCAAATATACCTCTAAGGAGTCTTGCAACTCAAAAAATTGTGAATTTTTTAAGTAGTTCCCTTCATTCACCGGGGTTAAGGGAGGAATTTCCTCCACTACCCTGGAAGCACTCACCCAAATGGAATCATTGAAATGTATCTTCTTAAACTGTACTGCAATGGAATCCAAATATCGCTTATCGTCATCCTTCCAATTCCGAATCTTTGCCTTTACCCCATCTATGTCCAAAAACTGTGCTGGCATGCCCACAAAACGCAATTGCACCAATTTTTCATTGAGCTTGAAGTTTTCCATTTCCCGCTCATAATAATCCTTCAATTGTGATTGCGTCACAGCAGTATCCTGTGATTGAAGTACCAAAGCCTCAATATACGCCCTCGTATATAGATCGGCACGATAATCCGAAACCAAACGATCAAATTCCGCCAACTTTTCTTCCGGTAAATTTATTTTGGACTTGGACAGCAATAGTTGTTTGGATGCCCAATTGTTGATGTAATTGGTCACGAAAAGGGTACTGTCCTCTGGGGACATATCTTCCCTGATCAACGACGCAACGTCTTCCTTATAAAGGTAGTTTTCACCCACCCTTGCCAAGGCATGTCTTTCTTCTTCCTTGTTAAAGAGCCCTTCACACGATACAAGAAGCATGATTCCGAGGGTACTAAGTAGGAAAAAGGTATGTTTTTGGAGCTTAAGCATTTCGCAAAAATAAGAATTACATAATCCCTTACAAGTACCTTCCATTTTCATTAACAGATTTTTAATGGGAGGGCTTCTCTAGAAATTGTTACTTTAGTGCCAAACCCAACCAAATGAAATACTCCACAGAAATTGTCATAGATCTTCCCAGGGAAGAATTCCTCAAGAAACTGGAAGAACCGGAAAACATGAAACATTGGCAGAGAGGATTGGTAAAGACCGAGCAACTCTCCCAAAATCCGGGGCAGGAAGGCGCGCGGATGAGTCTGGCATACAAAATGGGCAAGCGGGACATGGAATTGGTGGAGA
>JAGQZL010000146.1 GCA_020434915.1 Allomuricauda sp.
AAATAGCTTTGGAAAAGGCGGGGATCATTAAACCAAAGGTTCCAGTGGTCATCAGTGAGCGCCAACCAGAAACCGAGACCATTTTTAACCTGATTGCCCATCAGTTGAAATCAAAGATTGTATTTGCCGAGGATGTAAACATGCCCGATTATGGGACCGATTTATTGGGTGACTACCAAAAACAAAACATTAAAGGGGTGGTGGCTTGTATCCGGGAGTTGAAAAAATTTCAAGTTTCCGAGGCGAACATCAAGGTTGGACTTGAAAATGTAGTCGGGAACACCGGGCTCATGGGAAGGTGGCAGATACTACAGGCTTCACCTTTGGTGGTTTGTGATACGGCACATAATAAAGAAGGATTGCAGTACGTAGTGAATCAAATCCAAAAGCAAACCTTTGAGCAACTCCATTTCGTATTGGGTTTCGTAAACGACAAGGATGTGCAGAGTGTTTTACCACTTTTTCCCAAGGATGCCAAGTATTACTTTGTAAAGCCGGCCATCTCCAGGGGGATGGACTCGGAGCATCTTAAAACCTTGGCTGCGAAGGCCCAACTTGAAGGAAAAGCCTATAAATCCGTTAAAAAAGGATTCAAAAAAGCTTTGTCCAAAGCAGGAAAAAAGGATATGGTATATGTGGGTGGCAGTACGTTTGTAGTGGCAGAAGTGGTTTAGTTGAAACCGTATCTTTCCTCTTATAGTCCCAACGTATTAAAGAACCCCGACTTGTAACTTTCCCCAATAGGAATCCTTACGTCATTGATCACGATACGGTTCCGTTGCACGGTTTTAATGCAACTGATATTGACCACAAAGGATTTATGCACCCGCATAAATTGATGGGATGGCAATCGGTCCAGAATGTCCTTGAAGCTCATGAGGGTAAGAATGGCTTTGTTGGTGCCAACCACATGGATCTTTAAATAATCCTTTAACCCTTGAATATATTCAATGTCGTCCAAATCGATCTTTACACTTTCGTATTCCGCTTTCACAAAAATATATCCGGGAGATGCAACTGCTGCAGGGTCTCCGTGGGAAGGGAACACATTGTCGTAGGTGGTTGGTTTTCGATACCCCATGATCTCCTTGGCCCTGGAAATGGCCTTTATAAAACGACCGTGGGGAATGGGCTTTACCAAATAATCGATGGCGTTCAGGTTAAATCCTTCAACCGCATATTGGGAATAGGCCGTGGTAAAAATGAACATGGGGCTGTTGTCCAAAGAGGTGATAAAATCGATGCCGTTGATCTGTGGCATTTCAATATCGCAGAAAATAAGGTCTATTTTCTTTTCCTTGATCACGGAAATAGCTTCCAACGGATTTGTAAAGGTGCCTTCCAACTCCACAAAATCCAGCTTTTGGCAATAATCCATCAACACATCAATGGCCAAGGGCTCGTCATCTATAATAATACACTTCATATGGTTGCCATCCTTTGGTTATAAATTAAGGGTTAACTCCACTTTGTACGTTTTGCCATCATCCGAAATCTGGAGGTCATGTGAGTTGGGATACAGCAATCGCAACCGATTTTTGATGTTCTCCAATCCAACCCCAGAATTTTTGGACTGTTTTCTATGTGCTCCTATTTTGTTCTCCACGCAAAGGCGTATGGTTCTTTCTTCAATCAATAGATTGATGTTGACATACGTTTTTCCTTTATAGTCTGTCCCGTATTTAAATGCATTTTCGATAAAGGATATGAAAAGTAAGGGAGGAATTTCTTTTCCACGCTCTTCCCCCGATATTTTTAACTTAACATTGACACTGTCCGATAACCGTAGTCGTTGCAGTTGTACGTAATTTTTGATGTATTCCATCTCCTTTCCCAGTTTTACCTTGTCCTTGTCTGCCTCGTAGAGCATGTAGCGCATAAGTTCGGACAATGAGATGATGGCTTCCGAAGTGTTTGGTGAGCTTTTGACCGAAAGGGAGTAAATGGCATTGAGGGAGTTGAACAAAAAGTGGGGGTTGAGCTGTGTCTTTAGGAATTGAAGCTCCGAACTTACCTTTTCGTTCTCCACTTTTTTTCTCAGGTCCTCGTTTTTACGCCATTCCACATACACTCGCAACAAAGCACTGATGAAAATGGGGGTGCTCAGATTGAGCATGGTAAAGAGCTGTCTTATAAAATGGTTGTCCCTGATATTGTCCGGTCGTGCAAAATCTGGAAAATCCTTGGGTTCCGGAGAAAATCCAAAATTGATGACCAATCCGGCAGTGATGATAAGTGCCAAACAGGTGGCAATGTATAACGATAGGTTCTTGTTGAGCAAGAATCGTGGGACCAGCAAGAAATAGTTGGCATAAAACAGTATGATGGTAAGGACGAGTCTTATGGGAAGGTCCAAGGGAATCTGCCTTAATTCAAAAAAGAAGGGAAAAAGAAAGAATCCATAAAACAGTGCCCAAACTGAAAAATGGATAAAAAACAAACGGATATGTTCCTTTTGCAATAACATTTAGGGTATGTCCAGTAGTTCAATGTCAAGCTCGCTGAGCTCTTCCAAAGTAATTTGGGGACTAGTGCGGTTTTGGATTTTGTCAATCACCAAGTCTGCAACCTTTTTGGCATCTTTAGCGGAACTGAAGGGAATGTTGCCACTAACTGCAGGGATGAATTCCTGTTGCACCAAAAGTTTGTCCCCACTAAAAATTTGATACCCATAACCGTTGGGCACCTCGATGATTTCCCTTTTTAGAACGGTTTCGTTTGAAGTGTTTGTGGTGGATAGCCGAGCTGCGCCGTAGACAAAGAGGCCCACGATCAAGGCGGAAGCGATAATTTTGGTGGTTGTTTTCATATAACCGCTTTTAACTGGAATGGGACCAAGGTTTAGGGCCTTGGTCCCAAGCAACACAAACTAAAACTGACTAGTTAAAAAATTAGTCTTCATCATCATATTCGTCAAACGGGAAGAACTCGTCCAAGTCATCCAAATACAAGGTTCCGGTTCGTCCCAAGCCCACAAAGGCTCTTGAAGAGTTGGAGAAAGCAATGGGGTCTTGGCGCGAAGCACCCTCAAAACTTGTTTTTTCTTCCCACGTATCATTGGAAGGGTCATATTCCCACACCGTACTAGTGGCACCAGCCAATTCTCCGCAGGCAATGTATCCGTATCCGTTTAGTTCAAATCCAACCGCATTGCTGCGGCTTATGGAATAATCGTCTTCTTCATCCAGGTCCAGTTTCTTTGTCCAACTTTCCGTGGATGGGTCAAAGGCCCAGAAATCATCCAAATACACCCCATTGGAAACCCCGGTGCCCAAATAAACAATACCGTTGATGGTAAAGGTTGTGGCGGCCCTTCTTTTATTGCCTCCAAAGCCTTCCAATTCGGTCCAAGTGTCTTCGGAGGGATCATACTTCCAGAAATCCTTCAAATCGTTTTCCCCATCGTATCCGGTACCAAAATATCCATATCCATTGGCTCCGAAGGCCACTGCACTTCTTCTTTTGGTTTCCGGCAAACTGGCTATCTGGGTCCAGCTGTTGCTAGAGGGATTGTAGGCATAAAAATCGTTCAACTCATCCACCCCATCATATCCAGAACCGATGTATCCTGTTCCATTGACTTCAAAACCAACGGCGGCATTTCTGGCCACACCGGGAAAATCAGCCTTCTGGGACCAATAGTCCCCTTCCATGTCATAGGACCAGAAAGAATTCAGGTAATCGTCCCCATCATAACCAACGCCCATGTACCCTACATTGTCTACTACAAAACCTGAAACGCCACTTCTGGGGCTTCCATCAAATACGGACCGATCGATCCAGTTACCAAGGTCTTCATCATCTTCATCATTCGAACAGCCGTGCAATACTACAATGGATAGTGCCATGATTAGTACGGGTCTGTAAAAACGTTGTGCTTTTTTCATGCCTGTCATTTAAATTTTTGTCAAAGTTAATTTTGAATCAAACTGGGTTGTAAGAGAATATATAAAGTCCATGATTTAACATATGAACACCGGGAATTGATCTACCAACGGGCATTTGTAATTGATCGTGAAAATTGCAGGGTTTGTCTAATAAGATAGGGGGTTGGTCTATCTGCATTTTACACCCATCCCACTCATTTTACTTTAGCTTCAAATTTTTGGTATGGGACGATTGGTTGGACTCCTTGCGGTAGTCTTTTTTGTGCTCGCATCTTGCAGCGACGAAAACTATAATGCCTCTGATTTTTTGGCAGGGGAAGCTTTTACGGACAGTAATCTTAGGGTGGTTTTGCTGGACACCTTGACAGTGGAAACTTCCACCATCAAATTTGACAGTATTGTTACCAGTGAATCCACCAGAATTTTGGTGGGGAAATATGTGGATCCTGTTTTTGGTACGGTCAGTACGTCTAGCTATATGGGTATGACGCCTTCGGCCTACAGCATTGATTCGGAGGCTGAATATGACAGTATTGCCCTGTATCTGAAGCTTGACAAATATTACTATAATGATACAACGTTGACGAATACTATCAGGGTAAGGCGTTTGTCAAAGACATTGAAACCGGAGGAAGGGGATTATATCTACAACACGGCACAAGCTGAGTATGCGGAGGATGACCTCGCCGTTTTCAATTATCTGCCCCGTCCCATGGAATCGGATACCTTGGAAATTAGATTGTCAGACGATTTGGGTTCTGATCTGTTTTTCAAATTTCAGGAAAAGGAGATTACAACATCCGACCAATTCAAGGACTATTTCAAAGGACTGGCACTTTTGCCGGGAGAGGATGACAATGCTTCGGTTATTGGGTACCAAAAGAGTTCGGATGCCACATACATGCGTTTGTACTATAGCACGGCAGGGGAAAATGAACGTGTCCAGGAATATTTGGATATCAACATGGACCTTACCTCTTCACCAGTGCCATTTTTCAATCAAATTGTTGCGGAGAACGCCATAACACCTTTGCAGACTTTGGTGGATAAGGAAATGGAGTTGAAAAGCGGAGATACTGGGAATGTCAGTTATATCCAATCGGGAATTGGTATTGCGACCAAGATCCAGTTTCCACATATCAAGACCATTTACGATATAAGGGGCCAAGGCACCATATTGGATGCTGTGCTGAAAATAAAACCGTCACAGGGAGCTTTTGATGATAACTTAATTCTTCGTGACACCATTTCAGTTTATGTGGCCGATAGAAACAATGATCTTACCGCCCAGTTGGTAATTGGTGCCGTGACCCCGGTTCAAGGAATCCTAAATAGGGAAAATGAAGAGTTCAATGATATCTACTATGAATTTTCCATTGGTAGCTATATGGAAGATCTGTTAGGAGCGGATAGGGAGACGGATGAATCTTTGATACTGCTTCCGGACAATTACAATTCCACCGTGGACCGGTTCATATTGAATGCCATGGACGATACCGAATGGAGTACGGTTCTGGAAATAACCTATGCAATTTATGATGAAGACGATGACTAGATTTTTGCCCATCATTGGGCTACTTTTGATACAAACCATGGCTTTTTCGCAATCCGAGGGATTGACTAGCTCGCCATATTCCCTGTATGGATTGGGAATCATCAACCAGACCAGCATTGGAAAATCCAATGGGATGGGGTATACGGGCATAGGTCTGCGTTCCGATACGGACATCAATAACTTGAACCCATCCAATTATGCCCTGATTCCACAGAATTCCTTCTTTTATGATATTGGGGTGGTAGGGGAGTTCAACAACTACAGCAACAAGGGTGACAGTGAATCCAAGAACACCTTGAATTTCTCCAATTTGGCATTTGCCTTTCGGGTGGCCAATAGGTTGGGGGCGGGTATCAGTTTGGTGCCATATAGCGATGTGGGCTACAGTATTCTGGGTTTGGTGACCAACATAGAAGGGTCCAATGAGACGTTTGAGAGCAACGTGTCCGGATTGGGTGGGCTCAATGACCTCAGTGTCAACCTGGGATATGGGTTGTCAGATTCCTTTCGATTGGGGGTGAAGGCCTCCCTTTTGTTCGGTAATATTAAAGAGAGCGAGGCCTTTGTGATCAGCAACAGTTATTTTGAACTGAATGAGACCACCAATTATAGTGGTCTTAGAATGGGTTTTGGAATGCAGTTGGATATTACGGATAATGTAACCTTCGGAAGTACGGTACAGCTTCCTGTTACCCTAAAGGGTAATCTGACCCGTTCCGTATACAAAACCTTGGATAACATGGAAGTGGTTGTGGAAGATGAGGAAGAGGATGATGTTTCGGATTTTAAACTGCCTTTGAAACTTGGCTTTGGATTCAGTACCAAAATCAAAAATCAGTTGACCGTATCGGCTGATTACAAACGGAACTTTTGGGATGCCACCAACCAATCGGAAAATATAGGGACGTATAGGGATCAGGACATTTATGCCATGGGACTGGAATACTTGAAGGATCCCAAAGGTTTTAAATATTGGAACAGGATGCGGTTTAGGGCAGGATTCAACTATGACAATGGATATTTGGCATTGAACGACAACAAGATTGATGGATATACCGTTACTGCAGGTATCGGATTTCCAGTAGGTTTTGCTACAAATTCGGTAATCAACCTATCCTACGCCTATGGCTCCAAAGGGCAGATCCAGAATATTCTGGTAAAGGAAAATTACCATACGCTAACGCTCAATTTCAGTTTGGAAGACCTATGGTTCAGAAAACGGGTGATCGATTGATCGGAGGCCAGATTTGAAGCGTTGAAAATCGAAGAAATATTTATCGCTTTTTTTCTTTTTTCTTTTTGGTATTCAAAAACTATTCTATATTTGCACTCCCATTCGGGAAAATGAATGGGCGCTTAGCTCAGTTGGTTCAGAGCACCTCGTTTACACCGAGGGGGTCGGGGGTTCGAATCCCTCAGCGCCCACTTTTAAAGTTTAAACAAAAACAAAACCTTGCAAATCTTATTGATTTGCAAGGTTTTGAAGTTTTAGGTCCATCATATGATATGGTTCGATTTGACTTGTTTTGGTTTGCAATTCGGTTAGTAAAATTTTTGATGTTAAGTGTTAACCGAATAAGCTTGTAAACAATTATTTTACAGCAACTTAGCATTTGACTTTCGTAGGTATTTTTCGTTTAATTTA
>JAGQZL010000147.1 GCA_020434915.1 Allomuricauda sp.
GAATGTTCTTGACTACATTTTCGGTGCGATCGGCATGGGTATCACTAATAAAGATCTGTCCAAAATTCTCATTCTTCACCAAGCCTACGATATGGGATACCCGGTTTTCATCCAATTTGTCAAATATATCATCCAGCAAAAGAATAGGGGTGGTGTTCGCTTGCTCCTTTATGAAATGGAACTGAGCCAATTTCAATGCAATCAAAAAAGATTTTTGCTGCCCTTGGCTCCCAAATTTTTTAATGGGATGGCCAGCAATGGTGAATCCCAAATCATCCTTATGTATGCCCACGGAAGTGTATTGTAGGGCTCGGTCCTTTTCTAGGTTTTCTTCCAGCAAGCTCAATAGATTCCCTTCCGCGAGTTGACTTTCGTACTGGAGCATGATTTGTTCCTCCTTATCGGAAATATGATGGTATTGCTCTTTGAAAATAGGTACGAAGGCAGTGATGAACTCGGCTCTTTTTTTATGGATTTGGGTGCCCAATCCGTGCAATTGCTCATTGTAGATGGACAGGGTGTCCGCATCAAAAGTACGGTTGGCCGCAAAGTATTTCAGCAAGGAATTACGTTGGGTGAGTACCTTGTTGTATTTGATGAGGTTTTGAAGGTAGGCCTTATCGGATTGCGAAATGACCCCATCCATGAATTTTCTTCTTGTTTCACTCCCTTCCAATATCAAGTCGCGGTCTGATGGGGATATGATCACTAGGGGCAAAAAACCAATGTGCTCAGAAAACTTTTCATAGGGTTTGCCATTGCGCTTTATCACTTTTTTGGTCCCTTTTTTAAAACTACAGATGATTTTCTCAGCCCTGCCCAATTTTTCAAACTCCCCTTCAACCACAAAGAAATCCGCATCGTGTTTAATGTTTTGGGTGGCCACTGGATTAAAGTAGCTTTTGCCAAAACAGAGATGGTAAATTGCATCCAGGATATTGGTCTTTCCCACACCATTGTCACCCACCAAACAATTGATCACAGGGTCGAACTCCAAGGTTTTGGAATCGAAGTTTTTGTAATTGACTAAGGATAAATGTTTTAAAAACATAGGGGTTTTGGAAACAAAATGGTTTTGTGGGCCACCCACCTAAATGGGGGTTCCAAAAATAACGAATAAATTACCTTTTGGTTTTGGATAAAAACTTTATTTTTGCCCGACCAATTAAATGACGGATGGCAACATACAAGAAGAGAGGCTTTAAGCCAAAAAATAAAGAGGAAGAAGCTCAGATAGAAGAACATGACAGCACAACGGCTGAAGTTTTCAATACTTTGGACGAAAGTGCTTCCAAGACAGAAGCTTGGGTTCAACAGAACCAAAATTATATTTTGGGGGTTATTGGAGCGGTTGCAATTGGGGTACTGGCCTATTTGGGATACCATCAATTCATCCAAAAGCCAAAAGAAGCCTCTGCGGCCAACGAATTGTTTTATCCACAACAATATTTTGATCAGGCATTGGCCAGTGAAGCCGAAAGGGATTCCTTGTTCACCTTGGCACTTAACGGGGCAGAAGGTAAATATGGTTTCTTGGATATTATAGAGGAATACACCGGGACAAAGGCCGCCAATTTGGCCGAATACTCTGCTGGTATGACCTATTTGAACCTGCAACAATACAGCGAGGCCATTGCCCACTTGGAGAATTTTTCTTCCGATGATGATATTATGGGAGCCATGGCAAAAGGTGGTATTGGGGATGCTTTTTCCCAATTGAACCAGTTGGAAGATGCCCTTGGCTATTATGAAAAGGCCATTACCCATAGTGACAATGAATTTACAGCACCACACTTTTTGTACAAAGCAGGGGTCCTTGCCATAGAAATGGGACAAAAAGACAAAGCCAAAGGATATTTTGAGAGAATCAAGGAAGAATATCCCGATTCCCAAGAAGGAAACAATATTGACGCCTTGATCGGTATGGCCCAAAACTAGACCATGGCCACAGAGAACAAGAACTTATCCGTTTACGATAAAAGCAACATCCCAAACGCGAAGAACCTTCGGTTTGGGATTGTTGTTTCTGAATGGAATGGTGATATCACCGAAGCCCTTTTCCAAGGCGCGGAAGCGGCCCTTTTGGATTGTGGGGCACTTCAAGAAAATATCATCCGTTGGAATGTGCCCGGCAGTTTTGAGCTTACGTACGGATGCAAAAAAATGATCCATACTCAAACAGTGGATGCGATTGTGGCCATCGGAAGCGTCATTCGTGGCGAAACTAGCCATTTCGATTTTGTATGTAGTGCCACGGCCCAAGGAATCATGGACTTGAACGTTAAGTATGATGTGCCCGTGGTGTTCTGTGTACTTACCGATGACAACATACAACAGTCTCGGGACAGAAGTGGTGGCAAACACGGGAACAAGGGGACAGAAGCTGCCATCGTGGCCATTCAGATGGCCGTTTTGGGGAAGTAATCCAAAGCAGGATAAACCCAATCCAACTGCCCGAGTAATCCAATAATCCAACTTCCCGGTACTGTTAACATTTTTTGGGAGGCCTGCCCAACTGCTTTTTCCTATTTTGAGTACCTTTGAGGTTACAGGAGAAGGATACCATGCGAAACCCTTTAAAATTAAGGAAAAATAAAAGCTTTGATTATTCACCGCGCTATTACAAGGGCGAAGGCAATCCTTATAAAATTGAGCATAAACTGGATAAATTCCGAAGTACGGCACAGTCCAACAGAGGGCTTAAGAACAAGTTCCGTTCGGCCATGGATGACCTAAAGAGCGAGGGGGATAAAGACATGAAGCTCCGATTCCTCATCATAGTGGTTGTTTTGGTGCTGTTGTTCCTCTTCATCATCGACTTCGATTTATCGATATTCCTGAATCCATAATGGCGGATATCATCAAACTTTTGCCGGACCATGTTGCCAATCAAATTGCAGCAGGGGAGGTGGTGCAACGGCCTGCTTCCGTGGTCAAGGAATTATTGGAAAATGCGATTGATGCAGGGGCTACGATTATAAAACTCATTATTAAGGATGGGGGCAAGACCTTGATCCAAGTGGTGGACGATGGAATTGGTATGAGTGAAACCGATGCCCGTTTATCCTTTGAGCGACATGCCACTTCCAAGATTTCATCGGCCCAGGACTTGTTCAATTTGCACACCAAAGGATTTCGGGGCGAGGCGTTGGCCTCCATTGCGGCCATTGCCCATGTGGAGATGCAGACGCGACCTGAAGCCAACGAGGTAGGGACCCATATCAAAATTGAAGGAAGCAAGATCGTTTCGCAAGAGGTGGTGGCCATGCCCAAAGGAACTTCCATTTCGGTGAAGAACCTTTTTTTCAACATACCGGCCAGGAGAAACTTTTTAAAGTCGAACCAAGTGGAGCTAAGGCATATCACCGACGAATTCCACAGGGTGGCCTTGGTACATCCCAATATCGAATTCCACTTTTATAACAACGGTTCGGAAATTTTCAATTTGCCGAAAGCCAAACATCGTCAGCGCATTGCCCATATTTTTGGGAGTCGCATGGATAACCGACTGGTGCCCGTGAATGAGGAGACCGAGGTTGTCAAAATTGCGGGCTTTATCTGCAAGCCCGAGTTTGCCAAAAAGAGCAGGGGTGAACAGTTTTTCTTTGCCAACGACCGCTATATCAAAAGTCCGTACCTCCATCATGCCGTGGTGGCCGCTTTTGAGGGATTGATCAAATCGGAGATGTATCCCGGGTATTTTCTGTATCTGGAAGTGGACCCCTCGTCCATCGACATCAATATACACCCCACAAAAACAGAGGTGAAGTTTGATGACGAGAATACACTCTATGCCATTCTGCGTTCCACTATAAAGCATAGCTTGGGGCAGTTCAATGTAGCCCCTGTTTTGGATTTTGACCACGACCCCAACTTGGATACGCCTTATGCCTACAAGGAAAGGGATGCAGTGTTGCCCAAAGTAACGGTAGATGCCGGTTTTAATCCTTTCCGGGAATCCATAGAACGAAAAAGTTCGGGAAACACCTTTCAGAAAACCAGTACCAAGGGGTGGGAGAATATGTATGAGGGATTGCAACGGGATGTTGATGTGGAAGCTTTTAGCAGTGTGGTCATAGAGTCGGATAGTGAAGTGCAGGGAACCCTGTATTCCGATGATCAGGTGGAGGACCATTTGGCCACTACCTTTCAATTGCGAAGAAAATACGTGGTGAGTACGGTGAAATCGGGGATGTTGGTCATCCACCAGCACCGGGCACATCAACGTATCCTTTTTGAAAAGTTCTTGGGAGAGATTACGGTCAAGGAAGGAGTGAGCCAACAATTGCTGTTTCCGCTGGAACTGACCTTCAACAAACAGGAGTTGGGTATTTTGAACGAAATCAGGGATAGCTTGACCAACATTGGTTTCGCCTTTGAAAGCTTGGAGCAGGAGACTGTAAAAGTGACAGGTGTGCCCTTGGCAGTGCCCGAAAGTGGAATTGGCACAGTATTGGATCGTTTGATCGCTGATTATAAGGAAGGCTTCACCGATGGCCCCATTTCCCAAGCCGAGGTTTTGGCAAAGGTGCTTTCAAAAAATCTGGCCGTGAAAACTGGGGAGGTTTTGGACCAAGAGTCCCAGTTGGCTTTGGTGAACAATTTGTTCGCCTGCAAGGAACCCACGTTAAGTCCGTTCCAAAAAATAACATACACTATTATCTCCGAAGGGGATATCGATAAAAAATTCAGTTAGATGGGTAGAATGACCGAGACGGTAAAACATTTGTTGATCATTAATGTGATCATGTTTTTTGCCACACAACTATATGGAGACCAAATGTACCAATGGATGTCATTGTGGTTTCCTGAAAACCCCAATTTTGAATGGTGGCAAACCATTAGCCATATGTTCATGCATGGAAGTTTCATGCATATTCTATTCAATATGTATGCTCTTTGGGCATTTGGGCCATTACTGGAAAGAATGTGGGGTAGAAACAAGTTTTTATTCTTTTACTTTTCAGCAGGTGTTGGCGCATTTCTATTACATATTGGGGTTAGTTATATCCCTTTTAACGAAGGAATCAGTGCATTGGAAGGGGCTGGCTTTGCCAAAACACAGATTTTGGATACTTTGGCAAATGGTCAGTATAACACAGGCTGGTATACTGTTGCCCCAAAAAATGTCATAGACAAAATGATCATGGTGTACAATACTCCAATGCTTGGCGCTTCTGGTGCCATATATGGTGTTTTGGTGGCCTTTGCTTTTATGTTCCCGAATGCTGAGTTGATGCTGTTGTTTTTACCAGTCCCCATAAAGGCAAAATATTTTGTGCCGGGTTGGATTTTGTTATATGACGTTATTTATGGTTTTGCAAATCCAAATGATAATGTGGCGCACTTTGCACATATAGGTGGTGCCTTGATTGGATTTATCATGATGTCGTACTGGAAAAAGAACCAGTTCAATAACAAAAGATGGGATTAACGAGTGGTGAGCGGAGGACTTCAATATCAATTTGCACGACTTAGCATAGCTGAAAAGCTCATTGCGGTCAATGTATTGGTATTCCTTTTGGATAGTTTGTCCAAAGTACTGCTGGGCTACTCCTTTTCTTCGTGGTTTCAGTTGCCCAAGGACTTTTTGGAATTTATTGGCCAACCGTGGTCATTGGTAACATACTCGTTTTTCCATGCAGGGTTTTCCCATATTTTCTGGAATATGCTTGTGCTCTACTTTGCAAGTCGTATCTTCTTGAATCTTTTTGATGCACAACGGTTTATCAATGTGTTTTTCTTGGGGGTCATCCTTGGCGGTATTGTGTTCTTACTGAGCTATAATGTGTTTCCCACCTTATTGAACACCAATACGGCACTGATTGGGGCATCGGCCGGAGTCAATGCGGTGCTCATCTTTGTATGTGCCTATATTCCGAACCAGGAGATACGGGTGGTCTTCTTCAATATCAAGTTGTGGTACATCGGGGCTGCACTGGTCATAAAGGATCTGGTCTTGATCGGAATGGGGCAGAACATTGGTGGCGGAATGGCCCATTTGGGAGGAGCCTTTTTGGGTTACATGTATGCCAGACAATTGTTCAAGGGACATGATTTAGGGGCTGGATTTACAAAGTTCAGAAAAGGTATCTCCAACCTTTTCAAACCAAGGGAGAAAAAGTCTCCGTTGAAAACCGTCTACAAAAAACAAAGTGCAAACAGCAAAGCTGAATATGACAGGCAGGCCCGTCAGCGTAAGATCGATGATATCCTGGACAAGATAAGCAAGTCGGGCTATGAGAGTCTGTCCAAAGAGGAAAAAGATTTTTTGTTCAAAGCAGGTAAGGAAGATTGATTCGTGAAAAAGCTATCACTATTTAATAAGATGGTTTGGGCAATCAATATATTGGTTGCGGGGCTGCTGTTATTGACAGGAGTATTTTCCTTTTTGCCGTTTCAACCTATTCCCGTACTTGCCGTCCTGAGTTTGTTTGTCCCTTTTCTCTTCCTGTTCAATCTATTGTTTCTTTTGTACTGGTTATTGAAGAGAAAAAGGTTATTTATCTGGTCGTTGGCAGCCATTTTTTTTGGGTATCTGGCATTCGGGTCTTTCTTCAGATTTGGGGAGAATAATGGAGAGAACCAAGAAGCCAGTTTAAAGGTGATGACCTATAATGTTTGGGGTTTCAACAAAAATGGGTGGATCAGGGAACCCAATATAGGCGACCGTATCATAGAGTTTATTGGTAGGGAAGCTCCGGATGTGGTATGTCTTCAAGAATATAGCCGGGAGCGTTACAAGCAGTTGCCACAATATCCGTATAGAAGTGAGACTCCTTACCCGGCCAGAAGGACCACCCAGGCAATTTTCTCCAAATACCCGATTGTGGGTAGCGGTTCCTTGGATTTACCTCGGACCATAAACAATGTGATTTATGCGGATGTAGTTTTAAAGGAAGATACTATTAGGGTCTACAACGTGCATTTGCAATCTTTCAACATTGTTCCCAGTGCCGCTGCCATTTCCAATGGTGAAAATTCTGAACGTACCTATAAACGCTTGGTGAATACCTTTACCAGACAATTGGAGCAGG
>JAGQZL010000148.1 GCA_020434915.1 Allomuricauda sp.
ATTGTATCTTAGGTCACTAACTAGCACCTTCCTCTATGAAAATCCTTTGCTTTATCTACACCCTCTTGTTCGGATTGACGGTCCATGGGCAACAGACAGTGCGCTACACCCTGACCCATACGCCCAACTCCAACAACATTGAGGTGGCCATTAATTTTGAACCCATGAAGGCCGAGGAGGTATATTTAATCGTTCCCCGAAGTGCACCGGGCACCTATAGCCTTACCAACTATATGGCATTTGTGGAACAGGTAGTGGGCACTTCTACCAAGGGAACAATGGCAAAGGGCACCATAGGCGATGGCTCCTTTTTTACTTTTGAAGCAGAGGGTGAACTATTGTCTCAAGTAAGCTACCGTGTAGATCTTGAAAAAATGGAAACCCAATTGTTGGACGGAGGCGCCAGCTCTAAATCCAGAACAAACTACGTGGGGCTATTGGGCTATTCCGTTTTTGGGTTTGTGGAAGGTTTGGAGGGAAATCCCATAGAACTCACCCTTAAAACCGCACCATCTTGGCCCATTTTTAGCACATTGGCACCAACAATGGATCGTCCAAAGGGTTCGGCAAGCTTTCAAGTAGGGAATTTTGGTGCTTTGGCGGACGGACAGTACACCTTGGGAGAGGATTCCCAAATTTATCAAGTCCCAAATGCGCCCATCCCCCTTTTTGTGGCCATTTATAGTGAAACGGAGGTAAATCTGGAGGAAATTGGCAGAAGGGGACTATTGGCACTCAATGGTCTCAAAGATTTTTACGGGTATGTGCCTATGCCCCATTATACCATTTATGAGGAGTTCATCAACCCAAAATCTGACCGACACGATTATGGGTTTTCCATGGAGCATTTGAACAGCATGACCTATACGGGTGACCTTTCACGAGCGGTTACATCATACGATCCCAAGGCACACATCGGAGGCATTGTACACCACATGGGACATTCATGGATTCCTCTCAGGTCTTACGGAACAGGATATCGTCCCTTTGCATGGCAAGTGGCCCCTTTGATCGAGACCATTTGGTTGAACGAAGGCTTTACCTGGTATATTTCCTACGCCTATGTATTGGAACGGCCTAGCATCTTGAATTTTTATAGAAGGAATATGGATGAAGCCCCAAATTTCATTAAGGAAAAATCTTTGAAGGAATTGTCCTTGCTTGGTTCTTCCCAATATGCTGCAGATTTTAGGATAGGCAAGAACCTCTTCTCGCGTGGTGCTTTATTGGCCCATGACCTTGACATGGAAATTCAAAAAGAAACCAACGGGCAAAAATCAATCAAGGATGCCCTATTGGGCCTGTTACAATGGACCGAAACCAATCAACGGGCTTTTGAATACGAAGAAATTGAGCCCATCATGTCCAAAGCCACAGGTGTCGACCTACATGGGATTTGGGCTCAGTGGCATGGCAGTAAGTTTGATTGATGATGAATTATGTGGTCTAAATCGCTTTCCCCAAGGCTTGGATAAAGTCATCAATATCCTTTTTACTGGTGAACATGTGGCAGGAAATCCTGTTTCCGTTGATACCGGGAAGGGTTTTGATAATGATATCTTGATCTTTGAGTTTATGGGCAATCTCTGAATTTTTGGCCTCCTCCAAGGTAAAACTAACGATGCCGCAACTTAGCATATCTGCTTCCGGACTAATGATGTGGAGCCCCTTTAACCTTGCCAAATGGTCGTAGCAATAATTACGTATTTCCAAGCATCTTTTGTGCACCCGATCTTTGCCAATCTCCTGATGCCATTGAATAACCGCTCCCAATCCAATCAGGGTCGCCACATTTCGGGTACCCGACGATGCCGAATAACTACCAAAACCTGAGTAGGTAAAAGCCGTATTGATTTGGGGTTTAAAATCAGGGGCAACATACAACAATCCAGTTTCCTTAGGACCCATCAACCATTTATGTCCACTACACGCATAGGCATCCACGCCCATTGCTTTCACATCCACAGGGATTTGGCCCAAGGCCTGTGCCCCATCCGCAATCAAGATGATGCCTTTGGGCTTGGTGATTCGGGCAATGGCCTCGAACGGCATTACCAATCCAGTAATAGTGTTCACATGGCTGAGCAAAAGGACTTTGGTGCGTTCAGTTATATTCGATTTGACGGTATGGACAATTTCTTCTTCACTTTTTGAGGGCATGGGCATAGACATTTTACGAATGACCGCCCCTTGGTTATTGGCAACGTAGTCCAATCCGACCATGGCACCACCGTGCTCTTGGTCTGTTGTAAGGATTTCATCCCCAGGTTGTAGCTTTAAAGACTGTGCCACCACATTCAACCCCTCCGTGGTATTCCGGGTCAGTAAAATATGTTCTTTATCTGCATTGACGAATTCCGCAACCAGCTCCCTCACAGCTTCCATTTGTTTCCCTAAAGTGCCCCAGTTTTCAACCACGGGGTTCATCTCCAAGGTTCTCATGGTTGCATGTACCAAATCCAAAATCTTCACGGGACTTGGGCCCAAACTACCCGTGTTCAGGTAAATTCGATTAGGAGGAATTAACAATTGATTTCTGATCAAGGTGAACAATTCGTCATCTCCCATCGAATCCATCGCCTCAAACGAAGCCGGGAAAAAATTATCCATATTAAATCTGGGGACCAATGGAGTTAAACCAAACAGTGCGGTATTTCGAAGAAAACGTCTGCGCAAAGCCATAAACGGAAAATTAATTCCCTGAAAATACAAATTGCAATGGAAAACATTACCCTCATTTACCTCCAATCAATAATAATAAACCAATATTAACCGAACATCATTTCATTGTATCTTAGTAGGGTAACCACCAACCTTTCCAAAAATGAAAAAATCTATTTTACTCCTGTTCTCTCTTTTTCTTACCCTTCAAACAGGTCATTCCCAAAAAACCAAGGCCAAACAATTGGATGCCATGATCGTTCAAGGTATGTCCGATTGGCAAGTTCCAGGCCTCGTCACTGTGGTGGTGAAGGATGGGGAAGTGGCGTTCCAAAAAGCCTACGGAGTCAAGAATTTAGAAAGCAAGGCTCCCGTGGACGAGCATACCCTATTCACCATGGCCAGTACCACAAAAGCGATTGTCTGCCAAGCCTTAGGCATTTTGGTAGATCAGGGCAAACTGAAATGGACCGACAAGGTGCGTGACCATCTTCCTTATTTTAAACTCTCTGACCCTTACATAACCGAGGAAGCCCGTGTTCAAGACCTGTTGACCCACAATCTGGGGATTAATCAGGCCGATTTACTCTGGGCATTGGACAGTGTGTCCACCAGAGCCACCTTGGACCGATTTGCCCTTTCCGAAAAAGGGTACCCCATGCGGGCCGGTTTTGATTATAACAACGTCATGTATGCCGTGGCCGGGGAAGTGATTCAAGCCGTAAGCGGCCAACACTGGACCAAATTCGTGACTGAAAACATTTTTAAACCTGTGGGCATGAACGATGCCACGGCCAAATCTGCGGATATCTTTAAAAAAGGGAACTATACCACGCCCTATCTCAATGATATGGATGATGGCATTGTGCAGGTAGATTACAATCTTTCGGACCAAATCGGTGCTGCAGGCATGATCTGGGCCAGTTTATCAGATGTCACCAACTACCTACAGTATTTGGAAAACGATGCCATCGTGGGTACCGATACTATCCTGACAAAGAAAACCTTCGATTACCTGTTCAAACCCCATGCATTTGTAACTGATGCCAGCTTTTACCCTACCCAACAACTCACCAAGCCCCATTGGAAAACATATGGTTTGGGCTGGTTTCAACATGATTATCGAGGAGAAAAATTGGATTTCCACACAGGAAGTCTCGGCGGATTGATCGCTATTTGTGGTATTATGCGGGACAAGAACACCGCTGTGTATGTCTTTGCGAACATGGACCATGCAGAACTGAGACATGCCATTATGTACAAGGCCATGGACCTATTTGCCTTTGATGATAACAGTAGGGATTGGCATCAGGAAATTTTCGATTTGTATTCCAAATTCAAGGAGCAACAAAAAGAATATGTAGAAAAAATGAGGGCTGATCGCGCAAAAGACACCCAACCTACTTTGGAACTGGCACAATATGAAGGTGAGTATACCCATCCCATGTTGGGCAAGGCCGTAGTTAAAATATCAGAAACTGGACTCGAAGTTGATTTCAACAACTTTTTAAAAACGCCCACATACCATTGGCAGTACAATACTTTTATGTCCACAAAAGACAATCCGTACAGAGCAGAAATCGACTTCAACTTTTTGATCGGCTCAGATGGCAAAGTGGAGGCTTTTGAAGCTTTTGGTGAAAAATTCAAGAAGACAAATTAAAAAAGGCACCTTTTGGGTGCCTTTTTCATTCTCTTTCATAACATATTAGTTGCCAATGCTATTGGCCAATCGTGGTTGCGGGTCTTTGCTCCTAATAAACAAATCCGTAAGCGGTTTAAAGTGTCGCTTCCACTGAAACGGAGCAAAATCGAACCACAATTTAACTTCTGGGGATTCATCTCCAACAACTTTAAACCCGTCTTCGATATCAAAATCCAATCGGTTGAAGGTATTGGCAGACTCTTCCACTCCATCCCGGTAGATGAACTGGTTCCCCCATCCGGCCAAGTAAAATCGAAACTTTACATAGTTCCCTTCTGGAAGTGTAAGCACGCTTTTGGAGCGCAAGAAACTTCCAGACGGAATACCTTTAAGGGAAAGCTGGTTCTGACCAGGAAAATCCATAATAAAGTGCTCATTTCCATGTTCGTCAATGGCGGCGAACTTGGTCATGTTCAAGATCATTTCTGAAACCTTGAGACTGGTTGCAGCCTCATTTTTCAAGATCAACTCCGATTGTTTGCTCGGGGCCCCATACCAATCTTCCATAATGGTTGGTGTGTAAGGAGCTGTTGACCATATTGTTGGGTAAAAATTCGTTTTTTTCATAGCGATGCATATTAATATGATACACAGGGCAAATTTGCGGCGGTTTTCCTACCCCCACTTCCAATAAATTGACCAGTTTCTATGCTCCATTACCCTAATTTGCATATTTTAAGATATTTTTTGGTTAAAATGAAACAATTTGCAACCAGATATGGAATCCCACACTACCTTTAGCATCCATGAAAATCAACTACATCTTCTTACTGTTGGCGCTAGTTGCTGAGATAGTTGGAACCATTGGAGGTTTTGGCTCTTCGGTCTTTTTTGTGCCCATCGGTAATTTTTATTTTGATTTCTATTCAGTGCTGGGCATGACGGCCATTTTTCACCTATCGAGCAACCTCAGTAAAATATGGCTCTTTAAAAAAGGATTGGACAAGAAACTCTTATTTTATATAGGGCTGCCCTCGGTGGTTTTTGTGATTCTGGGTGGATTCCTATCCAAATGGGTGAACAGTGGTGCCTTGGAAATTGTACTGGGGGTTTTTCTGGTTGTTTTTAGCCTTCTGTTTCTCATTAAGAGCGAGATTATTGTGCTTCCCAATAAAAAGAATGCGATCATAGGAGGTACCCTTTCCGGTTTCTCCGCAGGTCTTTTGGGAACCGGTGGTGCAATCAGGGGTTTGACCATGGCGGCATTCAACTTGGAAAAAAATGCCTTTATCGCTACGTCGGCCTTCATTGATTTCCTGATTGATTTTTCACGAACTTTTGTATATTACGAAAATGGCTATATCGGGAAACAGGAACTTACCTACCTTCCATTTTTGTTTGCCATCGGATTGGTCGGTACTTATCTAGGGAAAAGAATATTGCATTTTATCCCTCAGGGAAGATTCAGGAATTTGAGCTTGTTGTTCATCTTACTGATCGGGTTGGCTACCATTGCCAAATTGGCTTTTGACCATTGGGGTCAACTTTCATCGTAATTCTCCCCAATCTGGTCTAAGACCCTCAAGAAAATTTCAAATTCTGTGGGATCAATGTTTTTGATGGCCAGCTTACGCAATTGCATGGCAGTGGGTAGTGTCTTGTCCAAAATTTCCAGTCCCTCAGGTGTCAATGCCAGTTTAAATCGTTTTTGATCCCCTTCAAAACGCATTTTTGAAATCCAATCCTTGCGTTCCAGACCTGCAATGACCCGAGAAGTAGTGGCCCTGTTCCTAAAGTTGCCTTTTACAATATCCCGCTGACTGGCTTCCTCTCCCAATTGATGGATTTGGTACAGGATAACCCATTGCTCTATGGTAATGTCCACGCCAAGAGCATTAAATGCAAGCAAATAAGCCTTTTGTATTTTACGGAGTACCAGGTCCAAATGCAGACCCATCCCCTGTATTTCATCGATTCGATTGAGCATTCTCCAAGTAATTGCGACAAAAATAGGCATTCAGTTTTTGATGAGGTATTTGCCGATTATCCAAACACCATCAACTTTAACCTAAATTTTAAGTAACGAAAGCGTTTTCGTATCCAAAAATATTTATTTTTGTTGCATCAACAACAAAATTAACGAAACAACTAAATAGTTTAGCATTATGGCAACAGCAACGCTTCCAAAAACACAGGATACTTCCAAGGATTTTATGCCCATCAATGGGACGGATTATATTGAACTATATGTAGGCAACTCCAAGCAAGCGGCCCATTTTTACAAGACTGCTTTCGGATTCCAGTCTTTAGCCTACGCGGGTTTGGAAACCGGTTTGAAGGATCGTGAAAGTTATGTAGTGGTGCAGGATAAAATTCGCTTGGTGTTGACCTCTCCGCTAAAAAGCGGCACCGAAATCGGAAAGCACATAGACAACCACGGTGATGGCGTAAAAGTGGTAGCCCTATGGGTGGAAGATGCCACCTATGCCTACAATGCGGCCATGGAACGCGGTGCCAAATCCTATATGGAACCAAAGGTTGAGGAAGATACCAATGGCAAAGTGGTACGCTCCGGAATCTATACTTACGGTGAAACGGTTCACATTTTCGTGGAAAGAAAAGACTACAACGGAACTTTCCTTCCAGGATTCAAAAAATGGGAGACCCCT
>JAGQZL010000149.1 GCA_020434915.1 Allomuricauda sp.
AAAAGGGTTGAAATTGGGAGCCGATGGCTATATGACCAAACCTTTTTCCATCAAAAAAATTATCGGTGATGTAGAAGAAATGATAGGCTGAAATGGATATCGAATACCAACGATTGCAACGAGACATGCATATAAATTACATATTAACTAAACTTAACATTGGATGAGTAATTATCATATCAAACACTTGGAGGAATATTTTCAGGTGTACCGTAAGTCAGTAAGGAATCCTGAAGGTTTTTGGGAAGAAGTTGCGGAGGAACACTTTCTGTGGAGAAAAAAATGGAACTCTGTTTTGGATTGGGACTTTACCAAACCGGAAATCAAATGGTTTGATGGAGCCCAGTTGAACATTACCGAAAACTGTATTGATCGTCATCTAAGTATTCGTGGGGACAAGACGGCCATACTTTTTGAGCCGAACGACCCTAATGAGGAAGCGGAACACATTACTTACCTACAGCTCCATGAGCGCGTTTGTAGGTACGCCAACGTACTCAAGGAACAAGGTGTGAAGAAAGGGGATAGGGTCGTGATCTATTTGCCCATGATCCCAGATTTGGCCGTGGCACTGTTGGCATGTGCCCGAATAGGTGCCGTGCACTCTGTTGTATTCGCAGGATTCTCCTCAACGGCGTTGGCAACAAGGATCAACGATTGTGGGGCCACCATGGTTCTTACCTCGGATGGATCGTACAGAGGTAGCAAAACTATCGACTTAAAAGGAATTGTAGACGATGCGTTGGACCAGTGCCCTGGGGTGAAAAAAGTATTGGTAACCAAACGTACCGGTGGTGAAGTGACCATGAAAGAAGGTCGTGATCTTTGGGTGCAACCTCTCTTGGACAAAGCCTATGCCGATTGTAGCCCAGAAATAATGGATGCTGAAGATCCTTTATTCATCCTGTATACTTCCGGTTCCACAGGGCGACCAAAGGGGATGGTACACACCACGGGAGGTTATATGGTCTATACGGCTTATACCTTTAAAAATGTATTCCAATATAAAGAAGAAGATATTTATTGGTGTACGGCTGATATTGGCTGGATCACTGGACACTCCTACATTGTTTACGGACCGTTGGCCAATGGTGCTACCACCGTTATGTTCGAAGGTGTGCCTTCCTATCCTGACTTTGGAAGGTTCTGGGATGTGGTGCAAAAGCATAAAGTAACCCAATTTTATACCGCTCCAACCGCCATTCGGGCACTAGCCAAGGAAAATTTGGATTTTGTCACTAAATACGATCTTTCCAGTTTGAAGGTGTTGGGAACGGTAGGGGAACCTATCAACGAAGAGGCATGGCACTGGTACAATGATCATGTAGGTGAAAAAAAATGCCCCATTGTGGATACATGGTGGCAAACTGAAACAGGAGGAATCTTGATTTCGCCTATCCCATTTTCCACGCCTACAAAACCAACCTATGCCACATTGCCCATGCCAGGAATACAGCCGGCGCTAATGGATGAAAATGGTAAGGAAATCAAAGGAAACCAAGTGGACGGCAGGTTATGTATCAAATTCCCATGGCCTTCCATTGCAAGAACCATTTGGGGGAACCATGAACGATACAAGGATACTTATTTCTCTGCGTTTGAAGGTAAGTATTTTACCGGGGATGGTGCATTGAGGGATGAAGTAGGTTACTACAGAATTACGGGTAGGGTAGACGATGTGATCATTGTTTCTGGACACAATTTAGGAACGGCGCCTATCGAGGATGCCATCAACGAGCACCCAGCAGTTGCAGAATCCGCCATTGTTGGGTTCCCACATGACATTAAAGGAAATGCCCTTTATGGCTATATAATCTTGAAGGAAACTGGTGAAACCCGTAACAGGGAGAACCTATCCAAAGAGATCAATCAGTTGATTACGGAACACATTGGACCAATTGCCAAATTGGACAAAATCCAGTTTGTGCCAGGATTGCCGAAAACACGTAGCGGTAAGATCATGAGACGTATTCTACGAAAAATCGCTTCCAAGGATACAAGTAATCTAGGAGATACCTCTACTTTGCTGAATCCAGAGGTAGTAGAAGCCATCATGAAAGAAAGTCTTTAAATCTAAAGACCCATTCTTGAAGGACCTTGTTTTTTGATGAGGTCCTTCAAGTTTTTAGGCTTTAACCTTTCCATAATCCGGATTAGGGCAATGGCGGTGATGTACGCATCCCCCAAAGCCGTGTGTCGATCCTTACGGGAAATACTGAACTTTTTTGCCAAATCATCCAAGGTATGTCTTTCTTTCCTTTGTACCACGCTGGATATCAACAAAGTTTTTTGGTAGAGTAACTCGGTATCCAACGTTAGGTTTTTGAGTTTCGGAAGGCCATTTCGTTTCAACGCTGCGTTGATCATATTTACATCGAACATCACATGGTGGCCCACCAAAATATGGTTTTGGGCATACACCAAAAATTGTTTTAGGGCCTCCAATTCCTCTAGTTGCTCCTTTTTGGATTTTTTTAGGATGCCATGTATTTCTGCACTTCCGGTATTGTAGTGTTCCTGACGGATGTAGACTTCAAAACTTTCCTTGACCACAATGTGGTTGTCCTTGAGCTTTAAGGCGCCAATGCAAAGCATCCGATCCTTGGTAAGGCTAAAACCGGTAGTTTCGGTATCCAGTACCACAAAGGTATTCTGCGGAATATCATCAGGGAGGTCGTTTTTGAAATGGGCTTCGTATTCCCACCAAAAATCAGGGAATTCCAAAGGTCTCTTTTTTCTAAAAAACCACATTAGCGCAACAAATTTCTTACTTGGAACCTCACTTCAATAAGGGATTGTATCTCCTTAATGGTCTTAAAAGTCCGTTTGAGTTTGATTTTTTCTTCCTTGTTCAAACGCTCCAGTTCAATATATCTACCGGAATCGTTGTGCAACATGCCCTGTTTGGTCCTGAATTTCAACAATGCCTTGCTCGCATAGGAGCATGCCAAAAAAAGTTCTTGGTTGTTGGGCTCCAGTTCGGCCAGTTTTTCATAGCGTTCCGCCGTATTGTTGATGGATTTGATGGAGTGTGAGAGAATGAGTACCCGTGCAGCATCGATGATGGGCATCAGGGCGCGTAGTTTCAAGTCGAAAAAATCCTTGTGTTCCCCGTCCTGTTCTACCAAAAAATCCCTAAAAAAACCTGATGGTGAAGGATTCTGTAACGCCCCACTGGCCAAATGGGTGAGGAATTGGGGGTATTTTTGGGCATTTTCAAAAATGCTGTGCGACAATTCATCGGCCAAAGTTTTGTCCCCATACGTTACATTGAAGTCAAAGAAAATGGAAGACAATAGGATTTCTTCGGGTCCTGGATTATGGATCCAATGAGCCGTTACATCTTTCCATTCAGATAAACTATGACACCAAGAAGGGTTGGAAGCCATCATTTCTGCTGGGCAATACTCAAACCCGATTGTGTTCAGCTCTTTGGTAATATGGCCAGCTAGTTCCAAAAAATAGTTTCGGGTAGTTTCCAGATTGTTTTCAGATGCATCCTCAAAGATAATGGCATTGTCCTGATCGGTGTTCAATAATTGTTCACCACGCCCTTGGCTACCCATAGTAAGCCACGTGAACTTAGCCGGGGGCTCAGACTCCATTTTTCCAAGGGATAGTTCCATGACCCGTTTGGTGGAAGCATCATTCAATTCTGAAATAATTTTGGATACCAATCCAATGGGAATGTTCTGATCCAGATAGCCCTGTAACAAGTTCATGATTCCGTGCCGGATACTCCGAAGCGCCTTGGTATCTGTAGCTCTTTTTATGGCACGCAACAAAACGGCCGGGTTGTTTCCCAAAGCCACCATAACATCGTGTTTGGATAGTAGTCCTACTGCAGGAGCTTCCGTAGTTCCATCCTCGGTAAGGACCAAATGGCTGATGTTGCTTTTCATCATGGCCATTTGTGCCTGGGCCAAGGTTAATTCTTTGGGATAGGTAATGACAGGGGAAGTCATAATGGTTTTGGCCGTTCCCGTAATCGGGAAAAGACCGGTAGCCACTTTTTTTCTGAGGTCTTTATCAGTGATGATGCCCTTTGGCAAGCCATCCGTAATGACCAGAATACAGCTTACATTGCTCTTGGACATGGTATTGGCAAGGGTCTTGATCTTGGTTCCCTCGGTGCAGGTAATCAAATCCGTGGAATATTTGATAGGCTGTAGGTCCAATATTTTATTTTCTGTCTTTTCCACAGGAATGGCAGAACCGTATAGTTTGCCACGGTGTTTAATGGAGTAGGGGTTCCGGGTGTTGGAAGCAAAGCTTTCGATCAAAAAATTGCCCACCCGATCGTTTTCCATGGCAAAGGGCTTAAAATATTGGATGGGAATGGCATACAGGATAGTCTCCTCATGGGCCTTGGCCTCCAGTTTGTAGTTCTCATGTGCCAAAAGGGGACGTAGTCCAAAAACATCACCTTCATCACAGATATCCAAGATTTGGGTGGAACCCTTTTTGGTCAAGGCAACAGCCCCCTTGTTTACCACATAAAAGTGTTCGTGCGGCGCTTCTTTTTCCGTAAATATGATTTGGTTGTTTTCTTTGTGTACAATCACCGCTTCCGCAGAAAGTTTTTCCAATTGTTTGGGCTCCAAAGCATTGAAGGGAGGGTAGCTTTTTAGGAAATCGGCAACACGTTCGGAAATGGTATTTTTCATCATACCTTAAATGTAGCTCGAAATCGTGTTATTTGCTGCATTAAAATGAAAAAAGACCATCAAAATGATGGTCTTTTTTTGTAGCGAGAGGGGGACTTGAACCCCCGGCCTCCGGGTTATGAATCCGACGCTCTAACCAGCTGAGCTACCTCGCCATGGTCTTATTTAGCGGGTGCAAATATATACTTTAATTTTTGCTGAATCAAAATTCGGGATTAATTTATTATTTGATATTTATTTTTTTATCTTCCCAAATTATATCAAATGTTGAAAGGATAAATAGAACGTACTAATGAGTGATAAGGTTAAATTTGAAATGGAGTTCGTCATCCACGCCTCACCTCAGTTGCTTTACCAATATATTTCTACACCCTCAGGACTTTCCGAGTGGTATGCCGATAATGTAAATTCCCGAGGTGAGATGTTCACCTTTATTTGGGATGGTTCAGAGGAGCGGGCGAAAATGCTGAAACGCAAAAGTGAAGAGTTTGTCAAGTTTGCATGGGAAGAAAATGAAGATGCTTCCTTTTTTGAAATGCGCATTATTGTGGATGAGATTACCAAGGACGTTTCCTTGTTCATAACAGATTTTGCCGAGGATGACGAGGTGGAAGAAGCCAAGATGCTGTGGCAGAATCAAATATCAGACCTAAAGCAAGTATTGGGTTCTACCTAGACCAATTCTGAACTATACCGTATATTTGGTCCCGATTTTAATCGGGACTTTTTCATGGTCAATTACAATGGCAATTTTTTTTCGGGGGAAGCAACCATCCTAACACATGACAACCGTGGACTCAAATACGGGGATGCCCTTTTTGAGACACTCCGTTGTGTGAACGATACCCTCTTTTTTTGGGAAGACCATTACTTTAGGTTGATGGCTTCCATGAGGATTTTGCGTATGGAAATCCCCATGGAGTTTACCCTGGAATTTCTGGAAGAGGAAATCAAGAAAACCGTTTCCCAAAATAGCGGGTTGGGAGATGCCCTGAGGGTTCGCTTGACCATTTTTAGGAACCCTGGCGGGATGTACAATCCAACGACCAATGACATTTCCTACCTCATTGAAGTATCGCCTTTAAAATCTCCCTTTTATTTGGTGAGTGATGAGCCTTATGAAGTGGAGTTGTTCAAAGACTTTTATGTAAACAAGGACATGCTTTCCAATTTGAAGACCACAAACAAGATTTTAAATGTGGTGGCCAGTGTATATGCAGATGAAAATGGCTATGACAACTGTCTTTTGGTCAATTCTGACAAGAATGTGGTAGAGGCCATTAATGGAAATCTGTTTTTGGTAAAGGGAACCCAAGTAAAAACGCCGCCACTGAATGATGGTTGTTTGGACGGAATCATCAGAAAAAAACTTGTGGAGATTATCGGTGCAACCGAAGGCTTGGAATTGGTGGAGGAATCCATATCCCCGTTTGAACTTCAAAAAGCAGACGAATTGTTCCTGACCAATAGCATTGTGGGAATCCAATCCATTGGAAAATACCGAAAAAAGGAGTTTGGCAATGATGTGGCCAAAAGCTTAATAGGAAAGTTGAATGCCAAGGCACGGCTTTCCCTCACCAATTAATTAAGGGAAGGATTTTCCGGGGCATTGGACCAAAGTAGATAGTCGCCACCGAGTTCCACCATGTTTTCTTTCCAGAAGGCAATGGAAGATTTTTGCAAAATATTGCTTTCGTATTGATTTTTGATCACAACCCAAGATTTGGAGGATAGTTCTTGGTCCAATTGTTGGGAACCCCATCCAGAATACCCTAAAAAGAAACGGATATCCTGTTCGGTAATGGTGCCATTGTTGATGAGTTCCACGGTTCTCTCAAAATCACCGCCCCAAAAAATACCGTCTGCAATTTCAATGCTGTTTTCAATAAGTTGGGGGACCTTGTGTATGAAGTAGAGATTGTCCTGCTCCACAGGACCGCCATTGAACACCTGAAAAGGTATGGTGATTTCGGAAACCAAATCGCAAATGGTGTAATCCAAAGGCTTGTTCAGGATAAATCCTACTGAGCCTTCGTCATTGTGTTCTGCCAAAAGCACCACGGAGCGGTTAAAGGAAACATCTCCGGTCAATGAAGGTTCCGCAACAAGCAATTTTCCCTTTTTTGGCTTTTGGCTCACCATTTTCATAGGACTCTTGTTTTTAAATTTAACATAATATACAATTTTTCCCAAAAACCAAGACCCTATAAATCAAAAAAGCACTTCCAATGGAAGTGCTTCTGTATATTCAAAAAAAATTGATTAGTTTACTGCACCGCTCAATTCAGCACCTGCTT
>JAGQZL010000014.1 GCA_020434915.1 Allomuricauda sp.
TAATACCTTCTTCCCAAATGATGGCTTCGTTTTCCCAAAACTCGGTCATGGGTACATCCTTTTCGTATATGCCTTCCTCGGTGAAGAGGTCAGTGCCTGTACAGCCATACCCATTTCCCTGCCCACGGTTGGGAATATAGCAGAGTGTCCATTTCGTGGGTTCGTTTCCGGGTGGTTTTTCCAACACCTCTATACGAATGTGTACCGTGCCATTTCGGAAATCCACAGGAGAGGTCCAGTCTTTGGGTCGATTGGGGTTCAACATGTCGCCGGTCACATAATAATGGGATTTGCTAGGGGTGGACGTGTCCGCATCCTGCTTGGTATAGGTAAAAGTGACATCGAACAGTACAAATTGATGTTGCTGTGATTGTGCCCAAAACAGCATCGGGAACATTAAAAATACACCTAAAACACACTTCTTCATATCACTTTTTTGAATAACCAGGACCACGCACTACACGACCTGGCGTATTTCCGGTGTGTTCACCATCCTTTAATACCTGGGTACCGTTTACAAAAACATGCACCATACCTTCGGCATACTGATGAGGATTTTCAAAAGTGGCCTTATCGATGATGGTTTCAGGGTCAAACAGCACCACATCGGCATAGTTGCCTTCGGTTAGGCTGCCCCGTTTTTTGATCTTTAAATTGGTGGCAGGCAGTTGACTCAGTTTATGGACGGCCTCTTCCAAGGAAATCACTTTTTCCTCCCGCACATATTTGCCCAACAATCGGGCTACGTTGCCATACGCCCTTGGGTGTGTGTTCGATTTGAGAAACACGCCTTCCGTAGCCAAGGAACCTGCATCGGAACCAAAGCTCATCCATGGCAGGGCAATTTGCTTTTTCACATTGTCCTCAGACATCAAAAAGTAAATGGTGCCTACCCGGCTACCATCCTGTATTACCAAGTCCATGGCCGTTTCCTCGGGGGAAGTACCCCGTATTTCAGCTACTTCCTTCAGGGATTTGCCCGTGTAATGTTTAAGGGTATCGTTTTTAAAGCCCACCAATAAAATTTTACTGGGATCCCCGGCAGCTTGCATCAAACTTTCCCATTCATCCGTGGGGGTTTTCATTTCCTCCATCACTTTTTTGCGGATGGCAGGATCCTTCAAACGTTCCGCCCACTTGGCATAGCCACCCTCCTGTACCCAAGGTGGCATGGAGGCGTCCAATCCCGTGGCACCGGCCACGTAATTGTACATATCGGCGGTAATGTGCAATCCAGCCGCCCGTGCCGAATCCACTTTGGCCACGACATCATCAAACTTGCCCCAATTGTCCTTGCCGCTTTCCTTCAGGTGATAAATTTCGGCACGAATTCCGGCTTCATCGGCAATGCGGATGAGTTCATCCAAGCTTTCCAATAGGCGGGAACCTTCACTCCGCATGTGGGAAATGTACATGCCATCATACTCGGCAGCTACTTTGCAAAGTTCTATGAGTTCTTCGGTACTGGAATAAAAGGCTGGGGCATAGATCAGGGAAGATCCCACACCCATGGCACCTTCTTCCATTGCCTGTTTTACCATCAATTTCATGGAATCTAGTTCCTGTGGCGTAGGAGGGCGGTCCTCATACCCAACCGTATGGATGCGCAGGGTAGTGGCACCAACAAAGGAGGCCACATTGGGCGAAATACCCTTGGTGGTCAAATATTCCAAATACTCGTTCAAGGTGTTCCATGCCACTTCGTATTTGATGTCGCCTTGGTTTTCCTGCTCGGCCTTCTTCATTTTTTCATTCAAGGGGCCCATGGACCATCCTTCACCCATTACTTCCAAGGTCACCCCTTGTTTGATATCGCCCATAGAACGGCCATCTTCGATCAAGGAGACCGTGGACCAACTCAACATGTTGATGAATCCGGGCGAAACCGCCAATCCGGTAGCATCGATTTCAAGGTCACCCGTAGCCTCCAGATTTCCTACAGCGGCAATGGTATCGGCATTGATGCCCACATCACCTATAAAGGATCGTTGGCCCGAACCGTCCACAATCTGGCCGTTTTTAATAAGAACATCAAAATGTTGCGGTTTGGCACAACTACCCAATACGAGTAGGGATAGCAATAGGAGGTAATAGGTTGGTTTCATAACTTGGTTGTTTGGTGATGCTTACCAAGTTAATCGATTTTGAGTGCCCCGCCAAGTACAAATGCGGGTATTGAGGAAAAGCTAGCTTTTTTTAATCCGGTAACGGTATGGATTACGCCCCGGTGTTTCCTTTTTTAGCTTGGGTAAACGCTCAAACATGCCAGAAGCCAACATTTTCTTTTGAAAACGACTTCGGTCCAAATCCTCCCCAAGAATGGTCTGATGTAGTTGGTGTAGCTGGGGCATGGTGAATTCTTCCGGTAACAAGTTGTAGGTCAAATGTTCTTGTTGCACATCGTTCCTAAGTCGATTTTTGGCCGTTTGCACGATTTCCTTATGATCCATCCACATTTCTGGCAATGCATCCATGCTGAACCAGGCAAATGCTTCATCCACAGAACCCAAAACTGGTTTCGTCTGATCAATATCCACAAGAGAGTAGTAGGCGAGGGTCACAAAGCGATCATTGAGCCATCCGTTTTCTTCCCATGGCAAATCATTGTCCTTAAAAAAGTGTTCCCACTCGTCTGTAAACTTTCGATTGCTACCACCAAAAACGGATAGGAACTTAAAGTGGGGGTCTGTCAGACCTGTTCGTTCCTGTAAAATGCGAATGGTGGCCTCGTCCACAGATTCAGTCCTAAAAATATAGCCTCCGGGCAGCAGCCATTTATCTCCAATACGAAGAAGTAGGCACTTTAAAGAATCTTCTTCATACCCAATGATGACCATATCCACCGATAGGTTGGGCAGGAACAAATCTTTGCCCTTATCATAAAACTCCTTTAACTCCATGACACAAAAATAATAATTTGTGTCATTTTGCCACATAAAATATTTTTTTATATTTGTGGCATTCTGACACAAACTATGCACATGAAAAAACTCCTTCGAATTACATTGAAGACCCTGGGCATCATTTTAGCAGTGCTAATCTTGGGTGGACTTATTGGATGGTGGTACTTAAAATCTAGTTTTTTGGATTTTGAGGACGATTATGCCGAGAAAAAAGACTTTAGCGAACTTACTGTTGACGGCTACACCTTTTTGGACAGAAACGACAACGGACAATTGGACGTTTATGAAGATGACCGGGCATCCATGGATGCTAGGGTAGCGGATGTATTGGCTCAAATGACCCTGGAAGAAAAAATTCACTTGTTGAAAGGTTCAGGAATAGCATCCGGTATGGGAATGGTGGAACCTGGCGAAGGCATTCCCGGTGTTGTTGGGACCATTGTGGCCACACCACGATTGGGAATTCCTACCGTAAACCTATCCGATGGTCCTGCGGGATTGCGTATTGAACCCACTAGGGAAGGGGAGGACCGTACCTTTTATTGTACCGCATTCCCCATTGCCACCTTGTTGGCCTCCACTTGGAACACCGCTTTGGTAGAGGAAGTAGGCCAGGCCATGGGCAACGAGGCCTTGGAATATGGCATTGATGTGATTTTGGGTCCTGGCGCTAACATCCATCGACATCCCTTTTGCGGACGAAACTTTGAATATTATTCCGAAGATCCCTTGTTGACCGGTAAAATTGGAGCTGCCATGGTGAACGGTATCGAATCCAACGGGGTAGGAACTTCCGTGAAACACTTTGTAGCCAACAACCAAGAAACCAATCGAAATTACACCGATGCCCGTGTTTCCGACCGTGCCATGCGGGAGATCTATTTGAAAGGGTTTGAAATTATCGTGGAAGAGTCACAACCTTGGACCATAATGTCTTCCTATAACCTGGTAAACGGGACCTATGTGGCGGAAAGCAGGAATTTATTGACCGGTGTCTTACGGGACGATTGGGGCTTTGAAGGGTTGGTAATGTCTGACTGGTTTGGTGGTAACGACGCTGTGGCCATGGTAAATGCGGGAAATGACCTGTTGGAACCTGGCACCAAAAAACAATGGAAAGCTTTGAGCAAAGGAGCTGAAGATGGCACGTTGGATATGGAAGCCGTGGATACCTCCGTCAAACGAATCTTGGAACTTATTTTCAAGTCTAAGAAAATGCAGAATTATGTCTACAGTGAAAAACCTGATCTTAAAGCGCACGCCAAGATTACAAGGGAATCCGCCGCTGAAGGCATTATTCTTCTTGAAAATAAAGGTGCTTTGCCTTTGGAAAGTAATTTGAACGTTGCCTTGCTCGGTGTGTATTCCTATGATTTTATTGCAGGTGGTACCGGTTCCGGTGATGTGAACGAGGCCTACAGCGTTTCTTTGGAAGAGGGGTTGTCCAATGCAGGATATACCATCAACGGAACTGCCAAAAAAGCATACGAAACCCATAAAAACACTGACCCCGAAGCGTTTGTGAAACCGGAAGGCATCGATGCCATGTTCAACCCGTATTTGCCCCCAGAAATGAGTTATGATGGGCAGTTGATGCAGGATATTGCCAATAGTAGCGATGTAGGTATCATCACCATAGGTCGGAATAGTGGAGAAGGTGGTGATCGTGTTCAAGCTGATGACTTTTTACTGTCTCAAAAGGAAAAGGACATGCTGAATATAGCTACCAAAGCTTTTCATGATGCAGGGAAAAAAGTCATCGTGGTATTGAACATTGGTGGTGTCATTGAAACCGCATCTTGGAAGGACCAACCGGATGCGATTGTCTTGGCTTGGCAAGGCGGACAGGAAGGTGGCAATGCCGTGGCCGATATTTTGAGTGGCAAGGTGAACCCAAGTGGCAAACTGACCATGACCTTCCCTGTACAATTGGACGACCACTGGAGCAATGCCAATTTTCCATTACAAGGTGAAAAAATGAAAATGACCGATTTCATCGTTGGAAAGGAGCCCAAGGAAGATGAAGCCGATATGATTAAGAACGTGGACTACACCAACTATGATGAAGGCATCTATGTGGGCTACCGTCATTTTGACAAAGCTGGCTTGGATGTTTCCTATCCTTTCGGCTATGGTTTGTCCTATACCCAATTTGAATTTGGTGAAATGCAGTTGACCCACGAAAACGATTCTTTGAAGATTGCCCTTCCAGTGACCAATATTGGTGCCGTTCCGGGCAAAGAGGTAGTGCAGTTATATGTTGGAAAACCCAATTCACCCATAGACAGACCCGAACAGGAATTAAAGGCGTTTGCCAAGACAGTACCCTTGCAGCCATCTGCTGTGGATACCATAAAGTTGGTGGTGCCCATAAAAAGTCTCCGTTATTGGGATGAAAAAACCGCCTCATGGCAGTTGGAACCGGGAACCTACTGGATTAAAGTAGGAAATTCATCCCGTGAAATCAGGTCCACATCATCAGTAATGATAGAGACAGAATAGAATTTTCCCCTGAAACCTAGTTTTGAGCCAGACCTACTTTTTGTGGGTCTGGTTTTCTTTTTAAGGGTGTTGTCTACGCAAGCGAACAATCACCAAGACGGAGAGGATAAGAAAGGGCAGGGTGGAGCCAAGAATCTTCAAATTCCATCCAGCAATTCCAATAAAAAACATCAATCCGAATAAAAGTCCCAAACAACCAATGCTTGCATACACCAACCATTTAGTGGGTGATTTTTGAAACAAAGCCACTACCAGTCCTATTTGGCCTAGCATGGGAAGAATAGTGAATGGGTGCATAGCGGACATTGGATCGTTGACCAAGACTTGGATCAATTCCCATTCCACCTCAAACAAAAAGGAAGCATTGTCTCCCCATTCCAGATAACCAAAGAAGGAGGAAAGGAAAAGTAAGGCGGTTAATTGCTTCGACCCTAGATGATTGAACAAAAACATGGATATCCGCTATTTTTTACCCAAAAGATAGCGAATGTTTTTAATCAGTACCCAGGGGATTTAAAAAGGATATCTTTTCTTCCTTGAATATCCTTTGGATATATTTGTTTTTGCCATTCATCCCAAGTAAAATCCTCAATGGTCACTGAATAGGATTCCTCTCCATATCCAATAACCCTTTGGGCCGCTTTCACAACTTCTTCTGCCAATTGTTTCTTTTGGCCTTCCGATTTCCCCTCTAAAAGTTTGATTGCAAAATGTGGCATGTCAATTTTTTGAGTATTGGTCATCGGTTACCTTTTCCATCCAAGTGACCACTTCACCATTCACCTCTTCTTGAATGGCAATATGGCTCATAGCCTTGGTCGGGGAAGCCCCATGCCAATGCTTTTCGTTGGGTTCAAAATAGACCACATCCCCAGGGCCAATCTCTTCAATGGGACCACCTTCTTTTTGTACCCATCCCCAACCAGACTGAACAATCAAAGTTTGTCCGGCAGGGTGTGTATGCCAAGCCGTTCTTGCACCTGGCTCAAAAGTGACCAAGGCCCCTGCAGCCTTGGTCATTATTTTTTTTGAAAATAATGGGTCAATCCGAACCTCTCCAGTAAACCAGTCAGCTGGCCCTTTTATAGATGGTTGGACTTTATTTTTTATAATTTCCATACGTCTATCTTTTAAAAAGTTGCAGCATCAATAACATATCTGTAGCGGGCTTTTTTGTTCACCACGTTTTCCCATGCCTTGTTGATCTCATCTGCTTTAATAAGCTGAATATCAGGCCGAATACCGTTATCGGCACAGTAATGTATCACTTCTTGGGTCTCCGGTATTCCACCGATCAAAGATGCGTTGAAATTAACCCGTGAACTTGCCAGGGCAATATTGCTCAGATTGATTTGAAAACCATTCGGCATACCAACATAGGTAAAATGTCCATAAGGTTTCACACAGGCTACATAAGGCGCTGCATTAAATTGATAAGGAATGGTACAGATCATATAATCCAATGTTTTGGAATAGGCCTGAAGCGACTTTTGTTCCCCATCTACTACTACCACCTCTTTTACACCCCACGATTTGATATCTTCCACTTTATCCGGGGATGTGGTAAATGCATATACTTCCGCTCCTTTGGAAACTGCCAATTTTATGGCCATATGTCCCAAACCACCTATTCCTGCAACCCCAACCTTTTGTCCCACTTGCAATTGGGCATCCATCAAGGGAGAATAAGTAGTGATTCCAGCACACAATAGGGGAGCAGCTTCTTGAAAACTGATATGCTCGGGAATGTGTACCGCGAAATGGTCCCTAACCACAATCTTGTTGGAATACCCACCTTGTGAAATTCCCGTGGGTTCCGATGCCATGGGATAGCCATAGGTGAAAACGGTTTCACCACGTTCACAAAAATGTTCTTCACCATGGGTACAGCTATTACATTCCATACAACTGTCCACCATGCAACCGACACCGGCGCGGTCGCCGACTTTAAATTTGGTCACATTTTTTCCGACGGCAGCTACCACCCCTACGATTTCATGACCAGGAACCTGTGGATATATTTGTGGCCCCCAATGTCCTTTTTCTTGGTGTATATCGGAATGACAGATACTTGCAAATTTTACATCGATCAAAATGTCATTATCGCCAATAGGCCTTCGTTCAAACTCCCAAGGGCTTAACACTCCGGATTCATCCGTAGCTGCATAGCCTCTTGTTTTAATATTCTGATTCATTTTTGTTGTATTGTTTTTGTTTTGATAAAATAAGTCTAGAGGAGAGGCCAATGCAAGACCAGCTCCTGCCATGGTTGTTTGTTGCATGAACTCCCTACGTGATTTGTTGTTTTTCTTGGTGCACATACCGAAAGCTAGTTATTGGTTATAAACCACATCAGTTACTGGTTCCATCCAGTTTACAATACCTTGCTCGGTATTGGGAACAATGTAAATCTGTTGCATGCCGGTAGTTGGACTGGCCCCATGCCAATGCTTTGCTTTGGGAGGACATTTCACCACACTTCCTTTTTTGAGTATTTCTTTCGGCTGCCCCTCAATTTGATGAAAACCTTCCCCATCGGTAATAATCAAAATTTGACCCGAAGGATGTGTATGCCAATTGCTTCTCGCTCCTGGCTCAAAATAAACATTGCCCACCAAGGTTGTCATAGTGGAATCTATGGGCACCAAACCATAATTGTAGGCATTACCAGTGAAAAGTTCGGCCGGACCCAAATTTCCTTTGGGAAAAATACTTTGTACTTCTACAACCTCCATCTGTGCAGGTTGCTTTTCCTTGCAAGCCAATAAAGCAAGAAGTGAAATTACCATCGTGCTCAATACTATTTTTTTCATCGTATATAGGTTTATTGGTTTAAATGTTTGATTACCCTTGCAGGAACTCCCGCTACCACAACATTTTGGGTAACATCCTTGGTAACTACCGCTCCTGCCGCAACTACAGAGTTTTCGCCTACAGTTACTCCAGATAAGATACTGACTGCAGCACCAATCCATACGTTTTGTTTGATAATGACCTTGCCAGGCAGCATCGTTTTTCGATCACTGATGGAAGTAGGGTGGTTTTCAGAAGTGATATTGACCCTAGGCCCAATCATCACATCGTCCTCAATGACAATGCCTCCCAAATCCAAAAAACTACAGCTATGGTTGATGAAAATCTGCTTACCCAAACTAATATGTCTGCCAAAATTGGTGTGAAAAGGTGGAAAAACTACGGTAGTGGAATGAATGGATGAACCTATGATTTCACTTAGATACCGACGGACCTCATCCACATTTTGGGATACATTCATCTGAACCGATTTCTCAATGGTCAGATTGACGGCATCCCTAATCTTTCCATAATCTAGGTCATTCATGGGAATGGCAATTCCCAATTTGAGTCGTTCAAAAATATCCAAGCCCATTACTCACTGATTTTTAACACAATACAAATATACTGTGTCAAAAAGGCAATAAATAAAGGTTATCAAACCAAAAATTAAGAAAATCAAATCTCCAAAGCACGGACTCTGGACGGGGTCTCTCCTGTTACTTTTTTGAAGAAATTATTGAAATACGAAGGATACTCAAATCCAAGTGCGTAGGCAATTTCAGCTATATTCCAATCCGTATGCTGCAGAAGTGCCTTGGCTTCATGTGCAATTCGTTCCGATATATGGGCCGATGTTGGCTTTCCGGTAATTTCCTTTACCGCTTTGTTCAAGTAATTTACGTGTACGGACAAATTTCCGGCAAAATCCTGAGGCGACCTTAGAATCAATGGTTTATCTGGCGACTCCACAGGAAACTGTCGCTCCAAAAGCTCAAAGAAGACGGAAGAGAGTCGTGATGCGGCATTTTTGTAGTGCGCAAAATTTTTGGAAGGTTCCAATTTTAAGGCTTCATGAACAATTAATTGAATATAGTTTCTAATCAAATCATCCTTATACTCATAATCGGATTCCTGTTCCGTGATCATTTTTTGAAACAGTCCGTTCAAATAGATTCGCTGCTCCTCTGAAATCTTTAAAATCGGTGTACCTTCAAACTTGAACAAAGGGGAATTTAATATGCTTTCAGACCTGTCTGAAAGTTTCAGGAACTCTTCTGAAAATAAGCACGTATAACCAATATAGGTAGTGGACAGCGTTTCCCACGAATAGGGGATATGCGGGTTTCCAAAAAATAAGATGGTACCCTCGTGTTCAAAACTCCTATCAGAATAATTGATAATACTTTTACCAGTGGTCAAACAGATTTTATAGAAGTCCTTTCGACTGTAAACTTTGGTGGCACTGCCATCTTCCTCAATTTGAAAGGCATTGAACCCTTTTAGTTTAAGTTGGTTATTGTATTCCGATAATGACCTCTCCTTTTTACTTTCCATAAGGCAAAGTTAAGGAATTCAAATATTTTGAGGCATTATTCCGGCACTTGCTGACTCAAACAATGTAAGGTACCGAAACCCCAAATAAAATCAATGGCTCCAATACCTATGATTTCCCTATTTGGAAAAACATCGGCCAAAACATTCAAGGCTATCCGGTCGTTGGCATCATTGAAAGTAGGAACCAATACCGCTTTGTTCAGAATCAAGAAATTGGCATAGCTGGCAGGTAATGTCACGCCGTCAAAATCGATAGGTGTGGGCATCGGTAATTGTACGATATTGGGCTTTTTCCCATTTTCAAGGACAGCGCTTTCCAACCTTTTCAAGTTGTCTTGAAGGGCATGGTAGTTCGTATCCTTTTTATTCGACTCCACTACTGTTACAATGGTATCCTCATTGACAAACCGGGCCAAATCATCAATATGCCCGTGGGTATCATCCCCTTTGATTCCATCACCCAACCAAATGGTATTGGTGACTCCCAAATATTCCTTGAAAATGGCCTCGTAGTCTTCTTTGGTCAATCTAGGATTCCGTACTTGAATCTTCGGGTCCAACAGACATTCCTCGGAAGTGATCAACGAGCCTTTTCCGTTCACATCAATGGCGCCCCCTTCCAAAACCACAGGTTTACCCTTGTAGAATACCTGCTCCATGGAAATGCCCAAGTGAGTCGATACTTTACTGGGCACATGCCGGTCCAATGTATAGTTGTTGTATTTCGCCCAACCATTAAAATTAAAGTTCAAGGCTATCCTTTCTTTTCCTTTTTTAACGATGATGGGGCCGGAATCACGCATCCAGCTTCTGTTGGTCTTGTGGACTATGAAAGAAACATGGGCTAAATTGACATGGGCTGTTTCCAACATTCCAGTGACTTTGGCTTTTAATTTCTCATTGGCGACTACCAAAAAAACGGTTTCAAATGTGGTCACTTTTTTAATGAATTCCACAAAGGCCCATTGAATGGCACCATATTTACCGGGCCAGTCGTTGCCGTTGTGCGGGAAACACAATAGAATGCCTTGCTGTTTTTCCCATTCTGCAGGGAACCTATATTGGGATGCTGCCATTAGTCAATGGCTCTTTTGGTGATATTTCCGTACATATCAATCCTACGGTCCCGAAGGAAGGGCCAGTTTTGGCGTACATTTTCCTGAAGGTCCAAATCCACTTCAGCCATCAATATTTCTTCTTGATCATGAGATGCCTGTGCCAAAATCTCACCTTGGGGGCCACAAATGAACGAAGCACCCCAAAATTCGATACCATCGGTATCTGGAAGGTATTTTTCAAGCCCGATTCGATTGGCTGCCGCCACAAAAACCCCATTGGCCACGGCGTGACCTTTCATCACGTTCATCCAAGCGCCATATTGATTTTCCCCATATTCGGCTTTCTCCTTGGGGTGCCAACCAATGGCAGTAGGGTAGAAGAGCACCTCCGCTCCTTGAAGTGCAGTTAATCTTGCCGCTTCCGGATACCATTGATCCCAGCAGATAAGGGTTCCAATGTTTCCTTTTTTGGTGGGGTTGTTCTTAAAGCCCAAGTCTCCTGGGGTGAAATAGAATTTTTCATAGAAATGGGGGTCGTCCGGAATATGCATTTTTCGGTACAATCCCGCTTCCGTTCCATCAGTATCTATAATGTAGGCGCTGTTATGGTATACCCCTGCCATCCTGCGTTCAAAAAATGGCACAATGATCACCACGCCCAATTCCTTCGCCAGAGCGCTGAAAGCCTCAAAAGAAGTACTGTACAAGGGTTCCGCATATTTAAAATTGTCTACATCCTCGCTCTGACAGAAATAGTGGCTACTGTACAATTCGGGTAAAGAAATGACCTCAGCGCCTTGGGCTGCAGCCTTTTTTACCCAATCCATACATTTTTTGAGATTATTCTCCGGGGTGTTGTTGAGATTTAATTGAACAACGGCAATGATGTATTTTCTTTTTCCCATTTTTAAATACGCAATAACTTCAAAGATATAAATATGGGGTAAAGATAATTGTAAATGGCCATTGGGAGCTTCTTGGCCAATAAAATTTGAAAGTACGTGAAAAAATCAAGGCTTTTTTCCCATAAAGCGAATCACGGAACCTTTGCCAACATGACCGGAACCTTCGTTCAATTCGACTATTGTTTCTTTTAATTCCAGTATCCCATATCCATCAAAATCGGTTTCAAGCTCCTCAATGGAAAACAAGGAATCCAAATCCCTTGGGCCTCCCACACGTTCGTTCTTGGTCCTGTATTCCAAATGGGCTTTGCTGAACCCCTCAAAAATGATATGGCCACCTTTTTTGAGATAACTCTCCAATAGTTTATGGTACCCTTTGCGGATATTGGGTGGAAAATGGGCATACACCAGGGCTATGGCATCAAACTGACCTTCTTGGTATCCCAAATTTTGAAGTTCCCCTATTTTATAGTCAATGGCCACTTGACGCCTCTCAGCCAGTTTCAAGGCTTTTTTCCTTCCTTCCTCACTAATGTCAAATGCCGAAACTTTCCATCCGAGCTGTGCGGCATATACTGCATTTCTGCCTTCACCTTCCGCTGGAAACAAAATGGAACCCGGTTTTAGGCCTTTCAATTTCTCCCTTATATATTCATTCGGTTCAGTACCGTAGGCATAATTCTCTTTCCCAAATCGGGATTCCCACATTTTAAGCCAATCTGATTGCATTGCATTCCAAAGTTTAGATTCTTCACAAATTTACTCAGATGTCAGCTTACATTTTAGTTGGAACACCGTTCTCTATGGATTTTAATTTTACATGTGTATCCTCCATTTCAGGTTTCAATGGATTCCCTTGTAGAAATGTGGTCACGGATACCTTAAATGCATCAGGGGCAAAAAGGGCAACAAAATGGGGAGCATCCTTGACTTTTACCAAATCTACCGGATTGTCTTTGGACAGCAGTTCCACATGTTTCCATGCACCGTTCAGATGCGTTTTCGGGTCCAAGGTACCATGTACCACCAAAGTTCTGGGCATTTTCGCCGGGATTTTTCCGAAATAGGGGTCACGCTGGTAAACGGGCATGCTGTTACCCGCCAAGAGTTGTGGCAACGGACTAGCAAAGAGCAACTGTTCAGATTCCCTTTCAACTTCTTCCTTGGTAAGATTCGTGCGTAAATTGTTTTCCGAGGACGAAATAACCTGTACCAAAGGAATGGAACTAGGAGATGTCGTATACTTGGCATAGGATTGATAAAACTGCTGTATGTCTTCCAACACCGAGTTCAAAGGTTCAAAATCCTCTTGGTACAATGATTTGATGACTTGAGGAATCCGGTTCCGTGCCTGAGGGACATCCAAAAACATCCCGAACAGATGCTTTAAGTCCTGTTTCGGAAGGTTTTTTATGAAAACACCATCGTTCTTGGAACGCAGAAGTACATTTTCCAACTGCTTCTCCAACGTTACTTCTTTTTGCTTTTCTATCTTTTGAAAATGTGCCAAAACCTGTCTTCCCACATCATTTGTAACCTGGGAGCGATGACTTAGATCATGCTTTTCATCATCTTGAAGTGGCACCAAAGAGTCCAAAATAACCCCATCCAATTTCACACTTCCCAATTGGAGCATCCTTAAAACCAGCTGGGTGCCATAGGAGACCCCATAAACATACCGTTTTTCCTCTCCACTCGTTTCATTGATCATGTATTTAAGGTCATTTGCCGCATTGGTAATGGAAAAAGCCTGAACATACTCCTGATTTTGGAACATATATCCGAAACAAGCTCCCCATTCTTCCCCAACCAGGGAAATACCCCCAGTTGAAGCCACCGCTTCCTGATCAGGACATATCTTCCCAGAGAGACCTGTACCCCTATGATCGGGCACATAGATATCCATGTTGGGAAACAATTCTTTAAACTGGTCAATCAAAGGGTAGAGACTGGCCCCTGATTCCCCTGGCCCGCCAGCAATCAACCAAACGGAACCTTCACTTTTTTGAACCGAAGGGAATTTTCGAACAAAAAGCTCAAGGGTATCTCCCTCCGGAACCAAATAATCCAAAGGGACTTGAAAGGTGAGACACTGAGAATTGCCAATAACCTCAACACCATTCTCTTGCTGACAAGGGGTATATTGTGCAGAAACTTGATTAAAACAAAGTACTAGTGCTGCAAGAGTTATTTTATGCCAATTTTTCATTTTTAGGGTGCGTTGGTATCTGTTTGGGTTATAAGTCGACTGTCCGAAATTTCCATTTTAAGGGTGTAATATATAAAACCTGTGGACAATAGAACATGGATAATTCCATTGGGTAAAATCCCATAAATTTTGGTGATGGTTCCCTCTGTATAAGCCAACACTTCCACGGCCAAAAGCCCTAATTGGATAAGGACATTTCCCAAAAAGAGGGCAAAAAGGGTAGGGGATGCCGGGTGTTTACGGATCAAAAAATTGACGATACCCAAGGCTATGAGTAAAATACCCACCTCGGTCATCCACACTTTTACACTGTCCCCTGGAAAAACCCCTTTGCCTATCAGCAATAATGAAGGATAAAAAGTGGCAAGACCACCCGCGATCAGAGCAACCGATGAGGCTACCGTTAAAAAAGTCTGTCTGTTCATATATGAAAAGTTGTTTTGCCGCAAAGTTGCCAAACTCCTTACTGACAACACTTGATGTGATGTCAATTAATACCACGTTCTTATGCTATTTTCTTGGATGGTGTGGCAAAGGATTTGCGAATACGGCTCAAGTGTTCCGGTGTGATGTTCAAATAGGAAGCCACCAATTTCAATGGTACCCGTTGAATGATTTCCCGATCATTTTCCATAAGGTATCTATAATTTTCACCGGCAGATTGATTGTTCTTGCGGTTCATTGCCTCATAAAGTGCCACATACCTGGATTCTACCACCAATCTTCCCAATCGCTCAAAAGATTTGTACTTGTTGAACATGAGATACAACGCAGTGCGCGGTATCAACAATAGCTCGGACTCCTCTAGTGCCTGATAATTGGCATAACACGGTCTTTGGGAAATAAAGCTATAATCATCATAGAAGAGATTGGAATCAAAATAAAAATTATTGGTCACTTCGTTTCCATGAACAACGGCAAAGCTTCGAACCGCCCCTTTGATGATAAAGATCAAGTGTTTACAGACCTCTCCGTTTTCCCATATCATCTCGTTTTTAACTACTTTTTTTTCTATAAAAAAATGCTCAAACTCCTCCCATACTTCATGCTCTATGGAAGAAAAACGATTAAGTGCGGTTCTTAGCAATTGTCCGTTTCCGTTCATTTCTTGATTAAATGTTGGACTAATTTCCAAGATTGGTCTCAAAATGATAGGCATCATCTAAACCGAGGGGCAAATTAGCCCATTGAAACGGGCACTTCGAGAGGTGAAGTGATAAGGGTCATTCTAATAGATTCCAGTTGGCCTACTTTCTGGAATATGGCCATAGTTGTGATACATCCTAAGGGTATCTCCTTTTTGGGATATGATTTCAGCCACATACTCACTACTATACTTCATGCCGCCACTGGTCATCATGGTAAATTGAACCGGAACATAGAATGGCAAAATTCCTTCCTTGTAGTAATAGCTTGCCTTATAGGTTTTTGGCATCTGGATGTCATAATATTCCGTTCCATGGTATTCCTGAATTTTTCTTTCCACAACTTTTCCCAAAGCAAAAGATTGTCCATTGGATAATTGGGTCAACACAAACATTCCATCCCCATCTACATCAAATATAAATTCATCATCATAAAGCGAATAGGTATACCCAATGGAGGTGCGGAGTTTCCCAGATTGCCGGTAACTATATTGCTCTCCTATCCCTGGGGTTATCTGGAGACTACCTGCATAATCGTTTACATAAATATGGGTGAAGGAAATGGGCTCAAGTTTTCTGACAAAGTATAGATCAGGGTTAATCTTACGGCTCATCACCATACTCCACAACACACCCAAAACAAGTAATATACCAACTGCCAACCACATTTTTCTATATCGAAACATGGCGGAAAGATAGCTTAGTTGTCCAAGTAAATTATATTGGAATTGATGAATGGGCACTCCGATCTTACGGATTGTCCCAAAAAGAGTTTACCCATCACTTTCATACACAACCCGCTCCTTTTTGGAAAACCATTCGGCGTACATGGGCTGATGAATGGCCTCAATGCGATTACGTCTTATTTTTAGGGAAGGTGTCATGAGTCCATTGTCCACAGTCCAATGTTCTTTCATGATAACAGCTTTTTCTATTCTTTCATGAGCCTTTAGGTGTACATTCAAAGCACCAATGGAATCCAAAATGGATTTGTTTAAGTCATCACGTCCTTTGGACCACCCTGTTTCGGACGGAATGAGCAACACGATGGGCTGCGAAATCCCGGTGCCGACTACACAAATATTTTCCAAATCGGTGTTTTTGGAAAGTTCCAATTCAATGGGGGAAGGGGTCACATATTTACCCTTGTCCGTTTTAAACTGATCTTTGATCCTGCCCACGATGGACAAATAACCATCATGGTCAAATTCACCCACATCGCCTGTTTTCAAAAAACCATCTGCAGTGAACATGGCACCAGTTTGCTCTGGTGATTTGTAATATCCTATCATAAGACAATCACTCTTGATCAGAATTTCACCTTCTGGCGACAATTTTGAAGTCACCCCAGGCAAGGGCCTACCCACAGTACCAAATTTATTGCTCCCTGGTAGGTTGAAATGGGAAAGGACACAGTCTTCCGTCATGCCGTAACACTGATTGATTTCGACGCCTAGTTTCAAATACCATTCTTGCAAACTCTGTGCTATGGGCGCTGCCCCAGAGGCACAGAAAGTGGCTTCCGAGAGGCCCAATTTTTTAACGATCTTCTTTTTGACGATATTTTTGACGACGGGTATGGAAAGTAATCGGTCCAGCTTATGCTGGGGGAGTTTCTCCAGAATTTTTTCCTTGAACTTCTGCCAAATCCGCGGAACCGCAAAGAAGGTATGCGGCTGAACTGAGGCCAAATCTTCGGCAAATGTGTCCAACGACTCTGGAAAACTCACAGTACTTCCGCTATAAATACCCACCATTTCAATTCCGATACGTTCCGCAATGTGGGAGAGGGGCAAATAGGAAAATATTCGTGACCCTGGTGTTATTTTCAAGGTTTCCAGACCTGTCATGGTCACTTGGTTGAAGGATTTCACCTTATGAACCACCCCTTTAGGGTTTCCAGTGGTACCCGAAGTATACATAATCGTGATCAAGCTCTCTGGATCTTGTTCCATTGGTATAAATTCGGTGGGAGTAGCCACAATGTCTTCCCACATATGTTCCTCTTGGATTCCGTACAAGGTCACCCCAATTTTTGGAATATGGGGAATCCCCATTTTTTGTGACTCGTAATTATCCAGTTTGCCAATAATAATGGCCTTACTCTCGCTATGAACCAATATTTCGTTGATACTGTCCTTATCCAATGTAGGATATAAGGGTACCGATACAAACCCTCCAAGCATCATTGCCAGATCAGCCATGAACCAATGGGCGCAGTTTTTTGACAGCAAAGCCACATGGTCGCCCTTTTTCAGCCCCATGTTATGCAGTGCCCCTGCAATGCCCAAAGCCTGCAGGAACGCATCCTGTCTTGAATACTCAAGAAACTTACGATTTATAGGTTGACGTAAAAAAATATGTGCGGAATCTTGTTGAAGCCAATATGAAAAGGCTTCCAGAGGAGTACTAAAAGTATTCATAACAGGGTTGGTGCTAAGTACTTAAAGATACCCTATTTTGCTGACATATTGAAGTTTAGGAAATAAACAGGCCTAAAACTGGCTAGGTATTTGACTCAATGTCTTGCGCATAGTAAGGGAATATGACTACTCCTTCCAGTTTTGAAGTCGATCTAGATATAGATAACTCTCCACAAACTTCCTGTGACCACTATTCGTCATAATTTCCAATAGTTCCAAAGCCGAAATATAACTTGCCAAGTTTCCGTTGGAAGATAAAAACTTACCATCGTGAACAAAGGTCACCAAGCTGTCATTCTGGACCTTTAAATTTGGATAGTCCTTTTGGAGTTGTTCCCCTCCACCGATCCACGTCACTATCCTATGTCCATCCGCAATACCAGATTCTCCAATAAGTTGTGCCCCACCACAATTACTGACCGTATACTTGGTTTCGCTGTTCTTTTTTATAATAAAGTCCACAATTTTTTTGTTGTGCACCTGGGCGTACATATCATACGCACTTGGAACGAACAATGCACTCAATTTTGGGCAATCCTCAAAATTATAGTCAGGAACAAACTTCAACCCTTCTTCCGTGGTAATGGGGTTATTTGTTTCTGCAATCGTAATCACATTAAAAAGTTGCTGACCTGTTTCCGTAGGTTTTGCAAAAACATCGGAGGTAGCCACCACCTCACTTTGAAGTACCCCATTGTACATCAACAACCCAATGGTTGGTAAATCTGGGTTGAACGATTTCAGGTGTTTCGTCAACGTATCAGAAACTATTTCCCTATGCTCTATTGGCGATTCAGCTTCCGTAGCCTTTGATTTTTCAGTATTGCATCCTACTAAAAAGATTGCCAGGACAACGGCAAATGATAAACTCATTTTCTTAATGTAACTCATTGATATAAATATGATTACTATGCTTTTTAGATTAAAATAATAAATATTCAAAGCTTGTATATATAAAGGTTTGGCAAAGTTCAATGAATTTTTGAACATAGTCTATTTGTCCCATAGGGAATTTTACAATTTTATCAACATACCTAGATATGTCTGGCTACCCATCAACTTCATCCTTGTATAGTCGTGACCAAAACCCAGATTTTCCGTTATTTTGTAATCGAACAAAACAAACACCTATGGAATCACCCAATTGGCAGACCGCCATGGAATTTGAGGATATCACCTATAAAAAATGTAATGGGGTGGCCCGTATCGCCTTTAACAGACCCGATGTGCGCAATGCATTCAGACCCAAAACCACCAGTGAGCTTTACAAAGCCTTTTATGATGCCCAAGAGGATACTTCCATTGGTGTGGTATTGCTTTCCGGGGAAGGACCTTCTTCCAAAGATGGTAAATGGGCCTTTTGCAGTGGCGGTGACCAAAAGGCGCGTGGTCATAAAGGCTATGTTGGTGATGACGGTTACCATCGCCTGAATATTTTGGAAGTACAACGTCTCATTCGTTTTATGCCCAAAGTGGTAATTGCCGTAGTACCTGGTTGGGCCGTTGGGGGAGGGCACAGTTTACATGTGGTGTGTGACATGACCCTGGCCAGTAAGGAGCATGCCATCTTTAAACAGACCGATGCGGATGTTACCAGTTTTGACGGAGGCTACGGTTCCGCTTATTTGGCCAAAATGGTGGGACAGAAAAAAGCCCGTGAGATTTTCTTTTTAGGACGTAACTATTCCGCACAGGAAGCTTTTGAAATGGGCATGGTAAATGCGGTAATCCCTCACGAAGAACTGGAAGACACAGCCTACCAGTGGGCCCAGGAAATCTTGGCAAAATCGCCCACTTCCATTAAAATGCTAAAATTCGCCATGAACCTTACCGATGATGGCATGGTAGGGCAGCAAGTGTTTGCAGGTGAGGCCACCCGTTTGGCTTATATGACGGATGAAGCAATAGAAGGGCGCAATGCCTTTTTGGAAAAACGCAAACCCGACTTTGGGAAGGACAAGTGGATTCCGTAATATCAGTATACATTGTATATTTCACAATAAACAATTAACAATGGACATGCTTTTGAAGAGGTGCAACCCCTGAAGAATTCCTTTGGGTGATTTTTTCTTGAGACTACTCGCAAAAATGTAAGCCTATAGAAAAGGGTATAAATCAAAAAGAGCCTTGCCGCTGGGGTCAAGACTCTTTTACGAGAACACTATATGAAAATGAAAAAATTACTTTCTTAATTAATTACATGGTAAATCTACCACCTGTATTCCCGTAAATGAAATTATTGTTGTGAAGTGCCCTTTTATTGTGGTTTGGCGTCTCTTTTAATACATCTACTCGATTTACGGTAGCGCTTTTACGATGTTTGACAGCACTCCATTCACATCAAAATCAGGTTCTTCGGCCAATCCGGTCCTTACAACCACCAAATCTTTGGATGGAACCATGAACACATGCTGTCCCTGATACCCATTGCAGGAAAAGAGATCTTTGGGCACATCGGGATACTTTCCTTCGGCATTCAACCAAAAATGTGCCCCATAGGTGCCATCAGAGTGCGGGGTAGGAGTCGTAATGTAGTCCACCCACTCAGGATTGAAGATTTGTTCCCCGTTCCATTGGCCCTTGTCCAAATACAATTGGCCAAAACGGGCCCAGTCCCTGGTACTGGCCCAAGCGTAGGAAGACCCCACATAATTTCCGGCAATGTCAGCTTCCATCACCATGGAGTACATCCCAATTTTATCGATCAAAGAAGTGTAGGGAAAATCCAAATACTCCTGATGGCTTCTAAACTGTTGCCGAAGAATTCCGGATAAAAGATTGGTAGTGCCCGAAGAGTAGTTCCAAATTTCAGTAGGTTTGGCAATAGCCTTTT
>JAGQZL010000150.1 GCA_020434915.1 Allomuricauda sp.
TAGTGCCATTACGGATCAGTCATCGGACTTTGAGAAAGTTGAAATTGTGAAAACGGAAACGAAGCCATCCCAAGATGAGCAAGAAGATAGGAAGGATTTTGTAGAAGAACTACCTGTTGCCCAAACCGAAGTGGTTGAAAATAGGACAATACAGCCATTGAACGATCGTGCGATCCAAGAATCCAACGCCTTGATTTCGCAAAAAGTGGAAGAAGTGGTGGCCCAGGTGCAACTTTTGGAAAACCAACACAATGGAGAGGTCACCGATGCGGAAGTTGATTCCCTGCTCCGGCGTGCCCAAAGACAGATATTGACAGACAAGCTTTTTACCAATACCGGTTCGGTGGATGCCATGTCCTTATTGGCAGAGGTTGAGGACGAACTGGATGAAACATTCCGAGACCAAATTTTTGATGCCCTTAAGGATGGGTATCTAAAACTGCGAACCGCCGTGGCCGACAGAAACAATTAAATATTCATCAATCAATAATGATTTTTCTCGGTTCCCATCCGGCTTCCGCTGGGTGGGAAGAGGGAAATCTATAATCCAAAAACAATCATGAAAACAATTACATTTCAGTTAGCGACCCTATTTTTTCTTCTAGTATCCAGTCAAATGCTGGCACAGGAAGAAACGTACAAAAAAGAGATAGAAACGTTAAAAGCCCAAAAAGAAAGAATCATAGGGCAGGAAAAAGATGCTTTGAAATTTGAAGTCAGGGAAATCAACAAGCGTATGGAACGCGGTGATATTTCCGAAGCAGAAGCCAAGATTTTAAAAGAGGAAGTAGCCAAAAGACGTGCTTTGAACATTGAGAACAGGGTGGGAATCATCGATAACAGAATAGCCTTGCTGGAACGGAACGAGGGAGAGGTTTTGACGTTGTCCGAATTGGATACCTTGGATAGTGATCGCATGCGTCTGGATATTATGATCGATGGTAAACCTGCCATTTCATTCAACAGGAGGCCATGGAAAGAAAAGATAAAATATGACAGACGTACATATTCTGACTTTGTGTTTGCCATCGGGTTGAACAATGCTTTGATTGAGGGTCAGTCATTGAATGACTCACCCTATAAAATTGGGGGAAGCCGTTTTTTTGAAATGGGTTGGCAATGGCGGTCCAGGGTGTTCAGGCATTCCAATTGGTTGCGATTCAACTATGGGTTTTCTTTCCAGTTCAATGGATTGAAACCAGATGGGAACCAACTATTTGTACAAGATGGAGACCAGACCGTTTTGGAAGAGTTTGAGTATGATTTGGACAAGGCAAAACTGCGCATGGACAATTTGGTGTTCCCCGTTCATTTTGAATTTGGCCCTTCGCGTTTTCGAAAAACGGAACGAACCATTCGCTATTCCATCAGGGACCAATTCAGGGTAGGGATCGGTGGTTACGGAGGCTTCAACTTGGGAACCCGTCAAAAATTAAAGTATACCCGGGATGGTGAAAATGTGAAGGATAAATTGAAAAGGGATTACAATACCAGCGATTTAATTTATGGTGTAAGTGGGTATATGGGATTTGATGGGGTCTTGCTATATCTCAAATACGACCTAAATCCAATCTTTAAGGACGCAGATGTAAAACAAAACAATATTTCCTTGGGCCTTCGGTTCGATATTTGACCGAAAATAAACCTTTGATCGAAGCACAGTTGGGATTTTTCTTGACTGTGCTTTTTTAGTTCGAAAGTGCCCGTTCCATCTCCGGGGAAAATTCCTCTTTATAAAAAACACGTTTGCAATGGGAACATTCCGCATAGCTTATATTTTTGATGGTGAAAACCGGTATCCAGAACAAGTGGGCATAATTGGGTTGAGATACTGCGGTCAACGTATCTCTCTGGTGGCAATGGGGACAGGTAACATTTTTAAGGGCCTTGATTTCCCTTTTGCCTGGCCTGGTTCCGAAGAAAAGGATCATGGGTGCAACTTTTAGGTTCAGATCATTTTTTGGTTCCACGAAGTTATGGCTTTCAATTTGGGTAGGGTGGGAAAAATTTGAATTTCACTTTTAAATATTTTCTACATTCGCACACATTTTTGAAAAATTGAAGACCTATCATGGTTTGGAGAATTGGTTGTCCTGGATGGATGAGATCTCCGAAAAGGATTATGTAGTGATCGATGATTTTCTTCGGGATGGACTTTATTCCGAAATCCGGTCATTTTTTCTTGGCAAACTGCCCAATTTCCAGGAAGCCGGTATTGGTGCCGATGCCGACAACCAAATCAACACAAAGGTTAGGGGAGATTTCACGCATTGGCTTGACCGGAAAAGAGATGCGGAATTGGAATCGTTCTGGAACCTTGTGGATGAGATCATCCATATGTTCAATAGGTACTGCTATCTCAGTTTGTCCGGTTATGAGTTTCATTTGGCCCATTACCCATCTGGTGGCCACTACGATAAACATTTGGACCAATTTGAAAATCGGAACAACCGCATGATTTCCGTCGTCATTTATTTAAATGAAGGTTGGCAAAAGGGCAATGGTGGTGAATTGGAGATTTTTGAGAAGGATGGTTCCAGTTTTTTAGTGGATCCTTTGGCGGGTCGTTGTGTCATGTTCAAAAGCGCTGAGGTTCCACATGCGGTCTTAGAGGCACATAAAAGCCGATTTAGCCTAACAGGTTGGTTGTTGTACCAACCCTCGGCCTTAGGCAAGTTTTTTGGATAGCATCAATCCTTTTTAAAAGGAATTTGCCGAATAAGGGTCTCATTTTGACCATGCTCCGCACTGTAGGACATCACGAGGGTTCCCTTAGTGCCATCATTGGCCTCAATCGTAAGAACGGCCGCCTGATCGTCAGGGTTTGTCATTCCCTCAAATCGATAGGTTGCTAAGACCAAAAGCTCATCAGGCTGGTATTCCTTTTTGGAATACAAGGCCTTGATGCAGTTTTCTTCCGCCTCAAAATCTTCCTTGTAACCTTCTTGAGTCAATATATTGACCGCTTCTGAAAGCGTGTCGAAATCATGTTTGTCCATACCAGTAAGTTAGGTATTAATGCCCACAAATTCCAGCACATTTCTTTTCACTTTTCCCCAATCCGTATACTCATGGTCTTTGCTGGTATCGGTGGCTCCACCTTGTTTTTTGGCAATCATCCGCATGGTCAATTTTTTAAAATAGTCGTATTGGGTATACCGTAGAGCCCCTGCAATTTGCCAAACGGTGTTGGTCTTCCATCCTGTTTCATCCAAAAAGTCCTGGGCAATCTTGGCAGCTTCTTCATGTTCTTCGGGGATACTGGAGGCAACGGCCATACAGACGGAGAAAAATGCGGAAGGTTTACTGTTCAAAATGTCCGAATGATTTGTAACATAACTCTTGACGGCGCTGTTGTATTTGTGTAAGTGAATGGAACTCCCAATTAGGATCACATCAAATTTATCGGGGGATGGTGGGTCTTCCGTGGCATTTGAAATTACGGTGGGATGGTTTTCTTCTTGCAGGACTTCTTCCATGAATCTTGCAATTTTTCGGGTCTGGCCCTCAATGGAGCCATAAATGATCAAGACTTTCATAGTACAGTTTTTTTGTTGGACGTATCAAAAGGAACAAAACTTTGGAACTTATCCGATGATATTGGTCAGGTAGGGCAAACTTTGTTTGGGATTTTTCGGAACATTGTTTTTATTTACCTTTAACAGCTATTTCCGACAATACCTTGATTTCAAAAAACACCATAGACCAAGTTTACGAAACCGCCCGACTAGAGGAGGTCATTGGGGATTTTGTGCAATTGAAGAAATCGGGCTCCAATTTTAAGGGATTGAGCCCTTTTACCGATGAGCGTACTCCCAGTTTTATGGTAAGTCCAGTTAAACAGATTTGGAAGGATTTCAGTAGTGGCAAGGGAGGCAATGTGGTGGCCTTCTTGATGGAGCATGAACATTTTACCTACCCGGAGGCCATTAAATATTTGGCCAAGAAGTACAATATTGAAATAGAGGAAACCGAGCAGACCAATGAACAGAAGGAACAGGCCAATGAGCGGGAAAGCATGTACCTGGTTTCGGAATATGCCCAGAAATATTTTACCAAAACTTTGTGGGAAACCGAACTTGGCAAGGCCATTGGACTTTCTTATTTCAAGGAACGGGGGTTTACAGATGAGACTATTAAAAAGTTCGGCCTTGGTTATAGTCTGGATGAGTGGGAGGCTTTTACCAAGGCTGCCTTGGATGAAGGATATCAGTTAGAGTTTTTGGAAAAAACCGGTTTGACCATCGTCAAGGAGCAGACTGGGGGAGAGGCCAAAAAGTTTGACCGGTTCAAAGGACGTGTCATGTTTCCCATCCATTCCATGAGTGGAAGGGTGCTTGGCTTCGGCGGTCGAATTTTGGGCAATGACAAGAAAGCCGCCAAATACCTCAATTCACCGGAGAGCGACATTTACCATAAGAGCAAGGTGCTTTATGGTATCTATTTTGCCAAGCAAGCCATAGCCAAGGAAGACAATTGCTACTTGGTAGAAGGCTATACCGATGTGATCCAGATGTTCCAATGCGGTGTGGAGAATGTGGTTTCATCCAGTGGTACCGCTTTAACACCGGAACAGATACGACTCATCAACAGGCTTACCAAAAACATCACGGTTTTGTTTGATGGGGATGCCGCTGGTTTGCGTGCCTCTCTTCGTGGTATCGATTTGATTTTGGAGCAGGGCATGAACGTAAAGGTTTGCACTTTTCCAGAAGGTGAGGATCCAGATAGTTTTGCAAAGAGCAATACCTATGAGGATTTGGTGCTGTATCTAGAGGAAAACGCCAAGGATTTTATTCAGTTTAAAACGTCCTTGCTTGCAGAGGAAGCTGCCAATGATCCCATAAAAAGGGCAGATACGGTTCGTGATATTGTGAACAGCATTAGTAAGATTCCCGACCGTATCCAACAAGAAATCTATGTACAGGAATGTGCCAAGATCATGCAGATTTCTGAGGAAGTGCTGTACAACACCTTGGCGCAGATTGATAAAAAAGGAAGGACAGATGTCTCCAAAAAAATAAAAGAGGAGCAGAAAGCCTTTGAGGTTGTGCGCAACGATGCTGTTGTGGAAAAGGTGGATGTGCAATATGAGTTGGAGCGCAAGATCATTGAAATGTTATTGTTGTATGGGGATCAAAAGCAAGAATTTGAGGATTTGGTACTCAAGGAAAATGAAGAGGGAGAGCTTGTGCTGGAACCTGAGGTGGTAGAGGCCAAGGTATATGAAAAGGTATATTTGGACCTTCAGGAGGATGAAATTGAATTGACCAACGAACAGTTCAAGGTCATTTATTATAAGCTGATTGAAAAACTGAATGAGGATTCGGAGTTTTCCATAAATACGTTCATGGCAGAGCTGGATCAGGAAATGGTTTCCCAAGTGTCTTCCATTTTAATGGAAGAGGAACAATATATGTTGCATGATTGGGAGCGGAGGGACATTTATCCCAAAGGAAAGAAACTGGGTGTAGCACAATTGGTAGGTGAAACCATCTTGACACTGCGGTGCAATCTCATCAAAAATAGGATTCTGAAGCTTCAGCAAAAAACCCAAGATCACCATGAGGACAATTCGGAAGTTTTGGAGGAGATTGTCAACTATCTTCAACTGAACAAGTTGCTGAATGCTAAATTGAACCGGGTACTTTCCTAACTAAAAATCCCCTTCAATTTGCATTGAAAGGGACTTATCTTAGTTGGTTTGGTTGGGTATTCTTAATAAAGTTCCAAGGCTTTGGCTTGTTGCAAAAGATCAACCAAGTTATCCACATTCAACTTCTTCATTAAACGGGCCTTGTAGGTGCTTACCGTTTTTTCATTCAAGTTGAGACCTTCCGCGACTTCCTTGTTTCGTTTTCCGCTGGCCAATAGCTTTAACACTTCAACCTCTCTGGAGGAAAGTTTTCTAAAGAACCTGCGCGGTTTTTGGGTGCCTTCATCAAAAGCCAATCTTTGGGCTAGTTCATTGGTAATGAACATATTGCCTTCGCTTACTTTTTTAACGGCGGAGATGATATAATCCAAATCTGCTGTTTTTGACAGGTAACCATAAGCACCGGCCCTAATGGTACTCAGTGCATATACGTCTTCGGACTGGCCACTGAACATCAAAGTCCGGATATCTGGGAATTCCAGTTTCAATTTCCTTAAGGCTGCAATTCCGTTGATCTCGGGAATATCCATTTCCAAGATAACAACATCGGGTGTTACAGTTTTAAGGGTTTCGAAAAGCGCTTCGGTAGAAGAAACATCTGCAATGATTTCAATATCTGAACTGGATTCAAGTACCTGTTTGATACCTAGTCTGACTACGGGGTGGCTGTCAGCAATCAATACTTTTATCATTCGGTAAAGTAATTTATTTACGTTTGGTTAGTGAAATGTTACATGCTTAACATAGCAAGCAAGATAACACTTTGCTTCCGTAAAACTGTAACTTTTTTCTTAAAACCATAGTTTTTCTATGGTTTTTTTCGTTTTAAACAGGGGTTTTTGGGTTAAATGGTCATTTTAAGTGCTTTGGAATCTCACAAATGGGAATGGGAACCATCTTATGTTTATTGGCAGTATTGTACTTTTCGTAAATAGCGAATACTTCCTTTTCCCTGCCAGAAAAATCATCCAAAGATTTTCCTTGCCCATCCATAGCCATGGCCCATTCCAATTCAGGATAGGATGCCCCAATTTGGTCTTCATCTGTTCTGCTATCTCCCCAAAGTCCATCTGTGGGAGGGGCTTCCATGATATCCTGGTTAACTCCAAGTACCCTGCCCAATTCATACACTTCCGTTTTTACAAGATCGGCAATGGGACTCAAGTCAACACCTCCATCGCCATATTTGGTATAGAAACCAATACCGAAGTCTTCCACTTTGTTCCCGGTTCCAGCTACCAAGTAGCTTTTTAGTGCAGCAAAATAGTATAAGGTCGTCATTCTGAGTCGGGCCCTGGTATTG
>JAGQZL010000151.1 GCA_020434915.1 Allomuricauda sp.
ATTTCCTCGTTGATTTGCTTCTCTGTCTTTTTCACCACCTCTTCAATGCGCGCAGGATGGATACGGCCATCGGTCACCAAACGGTGTAACGAAAGTCGGGCCACTTCCCTCCTAACGGAATCAAAACAAGAAAGGATAATGGCTTCCGGGGTGTCGTCCACAATGATTTCCACTCCAGTAGCAGCTTCCAGGGCACGAATGTTTCGTCCTTCCCTACCAATAATACGCCCTTTTACATCATCCGACTCCAGGTTGAACACAGAAACACAGTTTTCAACCGCCTCTTCCGTGCCAATACGTTGAATAGTGTTGATCACAATTTTTCTGGCCTCTTGTTGAGCGGTAAGCTTTGCTTCTTCCAAGGTGTTCTGCAAATAGGCCATGGCGTCTGATTTGGCTGTCTCCTTCAATGACTCCAACAATTGGGCCTTGGCATCTTCGGCAGAAAGTCCTGAAATCACTTCCAACTGCTGCACTTGGCTTTTATGGAGTTTCTCCACCTCAGCCTGCTTTTTCTCCAAAATTTCATTCTTGTACTCAACTTCCTTGATTTGCTCCTGCAGTTGGTCGTTCAGTTTCTTGTTTTTGGCAAGTTCGCTACTCACCTGGGATTCCTTGTCGCGGGTACGCTTTTCCGCTTCTCCTATTTTTTTATCCTTGTTGATGATAACTTTTTCATGTTCGGCCTTTAGTTCCAAAAACTTTTCCTTAGCCTGAAAAATCTTATCCTTTTTTATGTTCTCCCCTTCACTTTTGGCCTGTTTGATAATATTCTCGGCCTCTTTCCGTGCATTGGCAATGGTCTTGGACGCCTTGCCTTTTTCCATGGTCTTTGCAATCGCAAACCCGATGGCAAGCCCTACAACAGCTGCCACGACCACTAGTATGATGTTATCCATGTTTGATAGTGTTTAGTTATATATAAAAAAAGCCCACATTGGCCGAAGTTTTGTACAAACTCCTGATTACAGGTTTAGGGTTAACAGACTGATCAAGGATCCCTATGCAAGTAGGGCCTGCTTTTACAGCCTAAACTCACCCTTTTGAATTATAATAGCGTTGAGTTTGTCAAAAAATATTTACCAATGTGGGCAGTAACAATATTTTATTTAAAAGAACTTATTCTCCCAGTTTGGAATGTACCAACTCATCCAATGCCTTGAGACGCTCAATGGCGGCCTCTGCATTTTCGGAACGGTCTATTCCGCTTTGCTCAATTTTGGATGCAAACTGTAGGGCACACATGGCCAAAACGTCCTGTTTATCCCGTACCGCATAGTTCTGCTCAAACTTTTTGGCCAGACTTTCAATACTTTTTGCGGCCCGGCGCAATCCTTCTTCCTGCTTTGGGTCTATGGTCAATGGATACACCCTGTCAGCAATGGAAAGCTTTATTTTGAGCTTCTCATCCATAATTTTGGCAATCATCAATCCGCCAGCTTGGCAATGCAAACATCCAGTTCGCGAATCAATGTATTTATCTTGAGCTTTGCTTCTGTTTTACTCGTATTACTACCCAGCATCGTATTTGCCATTTTTAGGGAATTGTATTTTTCTTCCCATTCCCCCAAAGCCTCCTCCCTGAGTCTGTTTTCCTCTTGTAACAGGCCGATTTCTTCTTTCAACTTGGTGTTCACTTGGTGCAACAGCTCCATCTTGTGAAGCAATTTGCTCACCTTGTTCTCCAAAGAATCCACAATCTCAACAAGTTCGCTCATAAATGCAAACAACAATGCGTACTACACAAAGTTAACCAACCTCTTACAACCTCGCAATACTTTTGGGATTTATTCTTAAAGCGTTGGTTGCAACCTATACAGAGAGTCAAATCTTTTTCATAAAACAAAACATTGGTTACTTTCGTAGGTAATTAAGAACACATATGCGCCTCAATTCTTTTTTGGTTTTATCTTTTTTTTCAGTCTTAATCCTCCCTGCCCAGGAAAAGTATCCCCAAGATGTTTTTCAATCTCCCTTGGAAATACCATTGGTTCTTGCGGGCACTTTTGGCGAGCTGAGATCCAATCATTTCCATTCGGGTATTGACATAAAGACCCAACAAAGGGAGGGTCTGCCTGTATTGTCCATTGCAGATGGCACCATTACACGGATCAAGGTTGCCCTGTGGGGATATGGCAAAGTGTTATATGTGGCACACCCAAATGGCTACACCTCCGTCTACGGACATCTTCAAAAATTTTCACCGGAAATTGAGGAATACGTAAAAAAAGTACAATATGCCAAACAGGCCTACGAGGTAGAAATCTTCCCTGATTATGGAGAATTGAAGGTTTCCAAAGGAAATATCATCGCCTATTCCGGAAATACGGGCGGTTCTGCCGGACCACACTTGCATTTTGAGATCAGGAGCAGTGTTTCCGAAAAGCCTACAAACCCGCTACTTTATGGATACGAAGTAAGGGACGCCACCCCTCCCACACTGCTCGGACTTTTCGGCTATCCTTTAAGTGACGGGGCATTGGTGAACCAAAGCGGGGAGAAAATTCAATTGAACTATAGCCGACAACCTGACGGAAGTTTTCTGGCCGATAAAGTCACAGCCATTGGAACGGTCGGTTTCGGGATCAATACTTTTGACCGACAGGACATGGCCGCCAACAAAAATGGGGTCTATGCGGTAAAACAAACCGTTAACGGGAGGGTATATTCCGAATATGATTTTGAGACTTTCTCCTTTGGAGAAACACGCTATATCAACACCTTGATAGACTATGCACATTTTTACAAATACCGTCAACGGATTCAAAAAAGCTTCAAGGAACCTTTCAATCATTTAGCCATCTACAAAACCCTTTACAATAATGGCGAATTGGATGTGCAGGAGGGTATGTCCTACAATGTGGAACTGCTCATTTCTGACGTTGTGGGCAACACCACAAAGCTTGTTATCCCAGTGGAAGGCAAAAAAGAGCCTGTAAAGGTCCCAAAGGATGAGGGCAAAACCGATAATTATATCATTGCGGACAAGCCTAACAATTTTGACCTTGGTGCGGCAAAAGTTTATTTTCCGGCCAGTACCTTTTATAATGATTTTTACATCGACCTGAAAAAAGGAAAGGATACGGTCACCATTCATGATAACAGTGTGGCGGCACATCGCAATTTCACCATCAGCTTTGACCCTTCTAATTATTCCATGGAAGAACGAAAACAATTGTTCATTGCACATTTGGATGAAGATTACCGGCCTTCCTATTCCAAAACCTATAAACGGGATGGGGCTTTCACCACCAGAACGCGCACGCTGGGCACCTATACCTTGGTAAGGGACAGTGTTGCACCTGAAATACGCCCCAAGAACTTCAAGGAAAAACAATGGCTCAGCAATTACAGCTACCTCAGTCTGACCATTACCGATGACCTGAGCGGTATTGATACCTACACGGCCACTTTGAACGGAAAATGGATTCTGATGGAATATGAACCAAAGACCAACACCATTACCTATAATTTTGGTGACAAGGCGGTGGAGGCCACAGAATGCGAACTTAAAGTGGTTGTTACCGACAATGTGGGCAACTCCAGCACCTATACAGGTACTTTTTTCAAGAAATAGCTTATTTTTGCATCCGCAAAATGGACCGTTTTGCACAACCGTGTCAATTTTGACAAATTCCAATCGACCAACCCAATGTTTAATGTGAAACCATTTTCCACGTATGACAACGAGTGGTCCGATTAAAAATATTTCAATGAAAAAAATTGTCTTCATTCTTGTTCTTCTCTGCAGCACACTGTCCTTTGCCCAGAAGAACATCTATGAGAATCCCCGGTTTGATGAAATGACACAAGACCACAAGGTGTTGGCCATTGTTCCCTTTATTGCCTATTTGGAATTAAAAAAAACGGTTGACCATGACGAGCTGCAAGTCTTGGCAAAGAAAGAAGGATATGCTGTTCAAAATGCCTTGGAGACCTATTTTTCCAAACGGAAGAAAAGGAAGAAATTCAATGTGGATTTCCAAAACATCAACGATACCAATGCCCTATTGGCCCAAAAAGGAATCGATTACGACAATATTGACACCTATACCACCCAAGAGCTTTGCAAAATATTGGAGGTTGATGGCATTATCAACGGAAACCTGAATCTCAACATTCTACTATCCGAAGGAGTCCCTACAGAGTTCAGCATCTTGGATTACTTCAGCGGGAACGCCAATTATGGCCGGATTGGCCTGAAAATCAGTGACGGGGAAACCGGAAAGCTTCTTTGGAAATACGAAAACGAGATCACCAAAAAAACAGGGAAAAACACCACCGAACTCATTGATAAGATGATGAGGGCCGCCTCCCGAAAATTCCCCTACGACAAGGAAAAGAAAAGAAAGAACAAGGAATGATCAACTCTCGGCGAACTCCTTGAGCACAGCCACGGCATAGTCCAATTCCTCCTTGGTGTTGTACATGGAAAACGAAAACCGCAAGGAAGGTTTTTCCAATTCCACTCCTTCAAGAATTTCTGAAAGCACATGCGAACCTTGATCACTTCCCGATTGGCAAGCACTTCCTTTGGAACAGGCAATACCTTTCATATCCAAATGAAACAACAACATCAACGATTTTTGTTTGTCCAACGGCAAGCGCACATTGGTCAAGGTATAGGTACTTTTCTCCATATCACCTGAAAGACCGTTGAAAACGGCATCCGGAATTTCTTGTTTTACTTTGTCCAAGAAATACTTTTTCAACTCTTTGACCACCTTTGTCTCATCCTCCAAATGTTCATACGCCTTAACAAAAGCCTCTTCAAGGCCAACTATGTTGTGAAAGGGTTCGGTGCCCGCCCTAAAGCCTCTTTCTTGGGCACCACCCACTATCAAAGGTTTTAAGCCTGAATTTTTTCGGATAAATGCAAATCCTATCCCTTTTGGACCATGGAATTTGTGGGCTGCAGCAGTCATGAAATCAACCGGGACAGTTTGCACGTCCCATGCATAATGACCAATGGACTGGACCGTATCTGAATGGAAAAGGGCATTGTTTTCCTTACACATTTTTCCAACGGTCGCTATATCGGTAATGTTTCCAATCTCGTTGTTTACATGCATCAGACTTACCAATTTTTTGGTATCGTCTTTCTTGAGCAATTGTTCCAAGTGGTCCAAATCTGGATTTCCAGTGGTATCCAAATCCACATACCACACTTGAATCCCGTATTCCTTTTCCAGCTCTTCCACCGTGTGCAATACGGCGTGGTGCTCAATTTTGGAGGTAATGATGGTCTGCACCCCCAAATCACGTACGGCACAACGCAAGATCATGTTATCTGCCTCCGTACCCCCAGATGTGAAGATAATTTCGGAAGGCTGGGCATTCAACGTCTTGGCAATGGTTTTTCTGGCCTGCTCCACAACCGTCTTGGCCGACCTACCAAAACTATGGGTTGATGAAGGGTTGCCATATTGAGTGGCAAGTGCCTCTTGCATTCTAGAAATCACTTCTTCCCTGACCTGCGTTGTGGCCGCATTGTCCAGATACACTTTTTGCATGGCTACGCTGTAATTTTAACAGTCCAAAAATACGGGAAATAAAGTTAATTTCTTTTAAAGTGATCCTATGGATTGGGGTATTAAAATGGATTTGCTTTAAATTTGGTGTATGAGAAATTATTTCTTTTTATCCCTGCTCACAATCCTGTCCGTTTCCTGTAGCGATGGCGACCTGGAAATTGAAACCATTGACTTTGACAGTGTTTCCCTGCAATATTGTACGGCGCCTGTGGCCACTACCAAAAACATCCTGTTCAAGATCAACGATACCGAAGCATTGATTTTGGAATTGCAAAGTGGCGTGCTCAACAAAGGCGTTGTTGGGGAAACCATAACTACGCAGAGTACCGTGCCCAGCCAATCAAAGTTGACGTACCGGATTTTTTCCGGCGATGTGGATGATGATTATTTCTGTGATGATATCCCTACGGTAGAACCCACAGTCATTGATCAAGTGGAGGCAGAAGATGGCTTGGTGATCATAGAAACCACATCCGATGCGGAAAATGGCAATTTTGTACACACCATAAGCCTTAGTGGCATTTCATTTGTTACCGAAAGTGGGCAGCGCATCACCAATTTGAGCATTAGCGAATTTGGAACGGTTACCACCGAAATCCCGGAAGGTTAGCCATTCTGAAAAATATAGACTTCCGTGGCACCAAGACCATATTTTTGGTAATCGGCATCATAATACTTGATGTTATCGTATTTTTTGAAGAGATAGTATAGTTCTTCCTTGAGGATTCCTTCACCTACCCCATGGATGAAGACTACTTTTTGGATGCGTTTCTGGATGGCAAAATCCAACTGCCGCTTTGCGGTTTCCAGTTGTATGTTCAGCATATCAAAATTCCCAAGATTTTTGGTAGATTTTACAAGTTGATGGATATGCAGGTCCACCTCCATTTTGGGAGCATTTCGTTCCTTGGGTTTTGGGTTGGGCGCCTTTCTTCTCTTGGGAAGTTCTTTTTCTTTTTTGACTTCGGCCACCTCAAAGTTGGAAACTGAAATTCTACCTCCCGCTTTCACCAAATCCTTGGCATGGTATTTCATGGGAAAACCATCCTTGGTGACCAAGGTGATGACATCCCCTTCAACATGGTCGACCACTCCGGAAATGGCTTCGTCCAGCACCTCCACCTTGTCCCCTACCGAAATTTCATCCTTTTTCATTGTCAATAAAAAATGGTGTGAAAGTTAATCCCATAAGCAAAAATAATAGTATTTTTCGGCTGTCACTAACTATGATGTACTTACAACCAACCATATTTGCCCTTAGCTTGAAGGATTTCATGCTGCCCTGTCTCAACAAAAAATTGTTTGGACTGGATTGCCCTGGTTGCGGTATGCAACGTTCGGTGGACCTATTGTTGCACGGCGAATTTTTGGCCGCATT
>JAGQZL010000152.1 GCA_020434915.1 Allomuricauda sp.
TACCTTGGTGATCAAAGAGGTTGAGTAATATCAATTACGCTCTTCGATATACATCTGCCGTACTTTTTTGAAGAGCTCGGAGGAGTATACAAAATCCGTTACAGCTTGGTTATCGGTCTTAAAGATTTCCTTGTTGGTCCCTTCCCATTCTTTGTAACCATTTTTAAGGAAGATGATTTTTTTTTTTTTTTCCATCACCGAGTTCATGTCGTGGGTGTTGATGACCGTGGTGATGTCGTACTCTTGGGTAATCTCATGGATGAGGTTGTCGATCAGAATGGCCGTTTTTGGATCTAGGCCGGAGTTGGGTTCATCACAGAACAGGTATTTTGGGTTCATCACAATGGCACGTGCAATGGCCACCCTTTTTTGCATTCCCCCCGAAATTTCAGCCGGATATTTTTTATGGGCATCCACAAGATTGACGCGTTTCAACACAAAATCCACCCTGTCCTGCATTTCAGATTTGGATTGATTGGTGAACATATCCAAAGGGAACATTACGTTGCCTTCTACGGTCATGGAGTCGAACAATGCACTGCCTTGGAAGACCATTCCCATTTCTTGCCGAAGGTTTCGACGTTCCTTGATGCTAAGTTCCGAATAGTATTGACCATTGTAGCAGATGTTACCCTCATCAGGTTCAAACAGTCCCAACAGACATTTTAGAAAAACGGTTTTACCGGAACCACTCTGACCAATGATCAAATTGGTCTTGCCCTTTTCAAACGTGGTGGAAATCCCTTTTAGGACATGATGGTCCCCAAACGATTTGTGTATGTTTTCTACTTCAATCATCAGCCAAGGAGCAATTGTGTTAAAACATAGTTGACAATAATGATGACCACACTGGTCCAAACAAAGGAAGTGGTACTGGCCTTTCCTACTTCCAACGCACCGCCCTTCATATAGTATCCATGGTAGGAGGGTACCGTGGCAATGACAAAGGCAAATACTATCGATTTGATAAAGGCATAGGTGACGTGAAAAGAATCAAAATCCAACTGCAATCCTTTGATAAACTCTCCACTGGGTGCATACCCACCAAAAACGGCGGCGACCCATCCGCCCAAAATACCCACAAACATGGAAGTGGCAACGGCAAATGGATAGATCATGGTGGCAATGATCTTTGGGAAAACCAAATAGTTCAGCGAATTCACGCCCATGACCTCCAAGGCATCTATCTGTTCCGTAACCCGCATGGTCCCAATACTGGATGTAATGTAGGATCCCACTTTGCCGGCCATGATGATGGAGGTAAACGTTGGGGCAAATTCCAAGATCACCGATTGCCTTGTGGCAAAACCTATCAAACTTTTTGGCAGAAACGGGCTGTTCAGGTTCAACGCCGTTTGAATGGTAACAACACCGCCGATGAAAAAAGAAATAAATATAATAATCCCCATGGCCCCATAAATAAGGTCATCTATTTCTTTTAAGATCAGGGTTTTCATGATGGGCCACTTTGTAGGTTTTTTAAAAACCTCCCAGATCATGATGAAGTATTTCCCAATCGCTTCTAGGTGTTTCATGCGTTTATTTGGACTTGAGATGATAAAAATAAGAATATTGTAATCATTTAACCTTCATTTAAAGTTTTTAAAGATGGGAATTGAATAGCTTTGCTATTGTTAGATTAAATCCAAACCATGAAAAACACCAAACTTCTATTATCATTTTTGCTAGCCTGTACCGTAACAATTTCTTTCGGACAGCGAAGAAAAAAGGACATTATTGAGGTGCAATCTGCTGAAGTGATTGCCCAAAAACCAAAATTGGTGGTAGGTATTGTGGTCGATCAGATGCGATATGATTATTTGACCCGCTTTTGGGATCAATACGGTGAAGGTGGCTTTAAGAGATTGGTCAATGAGGGATTTAATTGCAAGAACCATCATTTTAACTATGCCCCAACCAGTACGGGGCCCGGACATACTTCTGTCTACACGGGAACCTCTCCGGCGATGCATGGTATCATCGGTAACGATTGGTACGACAAGGAATCGGGGAAAATGGTCTATTGTGCCGGGGATGCTAGTTATGAATCCATTGGAACCACTTCGGACGCGGGGAAAATGTCACCACACCGAATGTTGACTACTACGGTGACGGATCAATTACGGTTGCATACCCAACAAAGAGGAAAAGTCATAGGTATTGCCCTAAAGGATAGGGGGGCTATTTTGCCAGCAGGTCATTCAGCCAATGCAGCCTATTGGTTTGAAGGAGGAGCCACCGGAAACTGGATCACCAGTTCGTACTATATGGATGCCTTACCGCAATGGGTTGTCGATTTCAATGCTTCGGATGCCGTGGAGCAATATAAAAAGCCTTGGACTACCTTAAAACCTATTGAAACGTATGTGGAAAGTGGCACGGATGCCAATTCCTACGAAGGACTTCAAAAAGGGGAAACGGTGAATTCATTCCCTCATGATTTCCCAAAGATTTGGGAAGCTAATGGGGAGTTCGATATATTAAAAAGAAGTCCTTATGGGAACAATATCACTACGGATTTTGCCTTGGCAGCTTTGGAAGGTGAGGATTTGGGGAAGGATGCCATTACCGATTTCTTGGCCATCAGTTTTTCCAGTACGGATTATGTGGGGCACTTTTATGGGGTCAATTCCAAGGAGATTGAAGATACCTACATTCGTTTAGATCAAGATTTGGCCCGAATTCTGACCACTTTGGATGAAAAGGTGGGTAAGGAGGCATATACCGTTTTCTTGACAGCCGATCACGCTGCCATTCAAGTACCTGCGTATTTGCAAGATCAAAAAATTCCAGCAGGCTACTTGGATATGGGTGGTATGAAAGCAAAGTTTGATGAGTTTTTAAAATACAAATATGGCACTACCGATGTGGTGAAGAACTTATCGAACTACCAACTCTTTTTAGATCATAAAATCTTGTCCAATCTGGATATTGACCTTGATGATGCCGAAGAGGATATTGCAAAGGAATTGCTGGGTTATGACGGTATAGGGCAAGTGTACACAGGCCATCAAATGTGGACAAACAACTATACGAAGGGCATAGCCAATATTTTGCAGAACGGGTATAACCAAAAGCGTTCAGGAGATGTGCTGTTGGTGCCCAATCCTGGTTTTATCTCCTATAGCAGAACGGGTTCTACCCACGGTTCCCCTCAGATTTATGACACCCATGTGCCCTTACTGCTTTATGGTATGGGCATTAAACAGGGCAGCACCGTAAACCGAACTGAAATCCCAGATATTGCCCCGACCATTTCCGCCTTGTTGGGAATGGCGTTCCCTAATGGGACCACAGGTAAGCCGATTGGGGAAGTTTTGGAGTTTGACTAAGTTTTTGGTCGGTGTTTTTAATCAGGCAGCTCAAAAACGTTTTCTAATAGTTCTGGAGTTAGAACATATTCATAGGTTCGTGTTCCGACTTCGGTGAAAATTGTGGTATCTGAGATTAAGAACAGTCTGTTGTCCTCAGTGAAACATAATCCTTTCGGTTCTAGACCTAGTCCAAAACATTGATAACCTAGGTTCGTGTTTGGAATTCGGATTTCAAGAGTTCCAGAACAAAGTCCACCTATGTATCCGACGTTTGCAATGGTTTCACATTGAAATGCCCCATCATTTGTTATCAGTTCAATTCGCCCAAAATCACTTTCAATTTGCAGATCAGAACCTGTTTTATTTTTAATAATGTAGGTGTACGTGACTTTTTCCTCCTCTGTTTCTTCTATAATGCCACAAGAAATAGGTAGAAAGATTAGATATAATAGAACAAAGTAATTTTTCATGTTTTAAATTATTTACAATTGTCGTACATATAGACATTAAAAAGTTCATCAATATATTTCTCGGTTTGGTTGTAATGTTGATTTTTTAGGCGTTCTTTCCATGTATGAGGACCTCGTGATCCCTTTAGCGATGTCTGTATTTGACTTAAATTATAATCTTTTACTCGGTCAAGAGGCAATAAATTCTCCTCGAGTTCATTTCTCTGATTATAATTATCAACCAAATCGATTACAATAGGAGTATATTCGTAGTTGCTTCCGTGTTCAATTACTCTTGCTTGCTTGTTGGAGTTGTACAGATTTAGTGGTGGGGTGCTTCCGATTCTATTTGTGGCCTGGTATTTTGGATTCAAAGATAAATATCGGTCATTTGTTAATACAGTTTCTGTACCTGTAGCCCAGCTTTCTGCCATAGTTTGTAAAGTGCAACCAACTCCCCTTATGTTTATAAAAAAGCTAGGATCCATCCGGTAATGGCTGGCGTGGGTCATTTCGTGCGTTACCAAACCATAGATTTGATCACTTGCCATTGGTTTGCCACTTTTTATTCTTCCAACCCTGATTTCTGCATATGGAATTAGACTGTAACGTCCACCAGGATTCAAATCCAAATGGTCTCCAGCATGCTGATTATATTTTGCGCTTATCCGCAACCAGCTTTTATTGGGGTTATGCAGTCCAAATTTGGCCACTGCCCTATCATAAAAATCATTTGCTGCATTGTGCACCAATGCATAGAACTTGCTACGGCCCGATGAAAAATGTTGGTTCCAGGATTTTCTCTTATATGTTCTGGTTCCTCGATGTTTTGCATTGATTAACATATTGCCTGCTTTTATCCTAAACTTGTGAAAACTGTTTTGAAAATATACCGAATACTTTACCCTTTTGGTGCGTGTACTTTGGGTCTTGAATTCACCATTTTTGTTGGTATAAGCTCTACGGATAACAACTAATCCCCACTTACGTACTTTAACTTCAGCACCGGAAACCCCAACAGTTTTGCTTACGGCGTCTTCATGTACGGAAATTTTGCCGCTAGGTTGCCATTTTTTGCGTCCTGCCATTTCTTCTTGTTCCAACATGTTGTCTATGGAGGCAAGATCGATGATCAAATCCTTTTGTTCATAACCCAATTCATGTGCTGCCTCATATGTGTACAATGTTGCTGTGGAATCGTTGGGTAGATAAAACTTTAAGGCATTCAGTTCATCCTCTTCCAAGTTATTGGTCAGTTTAAGGGCTTCCAGTTCCAAATACTCAAAGACTTCCCCGTTTTCATCAACAGTTAGGATATCTTTCGTGGTTTTATTTATGGGCTGTTTTACTATGATTTCTCCTTCTTCGGGCTCTTCCTTGCCCAATTCTGGGGCAAAATAGTAGTTGTCCAATTTTTCATGCTGAATATTTTCGGGTAGGGGATGATCATAGGGTACAACGGCATATAAATAGGAAAAAGTTGGATTGTTCCCATCGCCCTCTAAGTCGGGATCTTGGTAATAATCCCCCTCCTGTTCAATTTTAAAATGCAAGGGCACATTGGTTGTCTGCAATATGGTATCGTTTACCAGTACATTGTGTTCTGCACTATCCTTTGGTAAAAACCTGTAATAGTAATGGGAAGGGAGAATTTCTAGGCTTTCTTCATCTTTAAATGTCTTGGATAACTTACTGTGTTTGGATTTGTTTTTTAGGTTAAACAGGAGGTTGTCGAATGCAGTCTGCATGTTTTCCACGGTATAGGGAATGTCCAATTCTTCTCCCAAGACAACCTTTTCTGCGTCTATTTGATTCGCAGGTTCAATTTGGGAAAAATCAATAATAGTCATGGGTTCTTTTTCGCATGAAGAGAGGGCTAAAACCATAAAAACTCCGAAGAGAAAAAATAAAGGGCTCTGTAATTTCATTTGCATAAGTATTTGGGGCAATACCTTCTGGATCTAGAAAGTATTCTCTTGTTAAATGTTCTTATGCAAGGAAGTCTTTAGAATCCATGTTTGACCACATGAATTGACGAATACCCGTTCTCAATTGACGGATGCCCAATTATGGGAAATAGAAGTTAGAGTTTCGATCAAATCCCCTTCCAGCGATAGGAACGGATAAACTTGCCTTCCTGTTTGGAGACATAGTGGGGCTTTTTTAAGAAGAATGCCTTTAAAAAACCAATGATTGCTAAATAGTACAATCGTGGGCTTTTGGCTTGCCAAGCCATTTTTAGGGCTGCTATTTTGGTGAGTACAATCCCGTAACGCATCCTGTAGAGAGCTTCTCCTTTAGATTGATAGTTTTTGGAACTATACCCATGTCCGGTCGGGCGAAGATGTTTTACGTGAAGTTCGGGAACGGTCAAGGTTTCAAAATCATGGAATTTGGCCAGCAAGGTATCCACCGTGTCCCAACCCACTCCCGGGCGCAATCCACCAATTTTGTTAAAACAGGCCTTGTGGTACAATTTTATGGGGCCACGAATGTGGTTTTTATCCGCAATATTCTCATAGATCCAATCAGCTCCCTTTTTTATATAAAGAAGCCCCGAGCACATGCCCAATTTCCAATTGGATTGAAAATGGTTTACCATAGTTTCAAAATAATTGGGCGGTAAAATGATATCAGCATCAAACTTACCGATCAAATCAAATTCCGAAACGTGTTGCAACCCATAATTAAACGTGTCCACCACTTTTTTACCAGGGACATGTTCATCTTGGGACACTCTTTTGAAAACCCTGATCCAATCGTGTTGTTGGGCGAAATCTTGTGCAATTTCGAAAGTGTGGTCAGAAGAATTGTCGTCCACTACAATTAATTCGTTGGGCAAATAGGTCTGTGCCACGAAGGAATCCAAACAGGCTTTAAGAAAAGCTGCCTCATTATGGGCGGGAATAACAATGCTGATTCGCATGCGCTAAAATTCCAAAAAAGAAATCAAAATTCCCAAAGATGTTTGGATTTTGAAAGAATGAAATCAATGTGCAAATAGATTTCTCGACTGCGCTCGAAATGACACCCCAACATTGAATATTGATAATTATTTATTTCATATTGATGCGTACTATCGTTCCGCGTAAACAATATAGTAGCGATTGGTGAAGTAGCGCAATAAGGGCCGGAAACCAATTT
>JAGQZL010000153.1 GCA_020434915.1 Allomuricauda sp.
AAATTAACTGTAAAATCTCAATTTATAACTATTGGGTGTATTTGGTGAGCCATATGCCCAATACCACTGCCAAAATGCCAATAGTAATGCTTGAAATCATATAAATGGCAAAATTGAGCAGATCACCATTTTTTAAGAAGTAATGTTTTTCAAAAGCAAAAGCGGAAAAAGTTGTAAAGCCCCCACAGAAACCTGTGGCCAAGAATAAAGTGCTGTTATAGGATAGTAAATTGCCTTTGGATGATAACCCTAGCACAAAACCGATCAACAAACAACCTATGATGTTCACTAAAAATGTCCCGAAGAAAAAGTTCTGGGATAAGGGGTTAAGGGGTTTGGAGATGAGGTAGCGTAAAACACTGCCAAGACCTCCACCCAAAAAAACAAGAAAAGCCTGTTTCATACCCTAAAGGTACAAACTATACTGCTTCCTTGTATTCGGTTTCGGAAGTCTCTCGGGGGAGGAGTTTGGTAACAGAGCTTTCCGAAATTTTCTGAATAGGTTTTCTAAACCTTTCGCCTGTTCCATTGACACTGAAAATCAATAGAACCGCATTAATAGCTAGCAAAATGAAAAGAAGACTGAGAAATGTTGTCATTTGTCCGTGCCGAATTAATGTGAAACAAAAGTACGTATTTTCCTATGTTATACGAATCCTGCGCGGTTTAAAGTTGTGAAAGTGAGCATTTTTGTGGTTAACTCAAATCAACTGTTAATTTTTGAGAAAGTGCTTAATGAGAAAGAGTAATAAGATAAAAATTGCAAATGAAACCAATATCCAAACAGAGCCTTTGTAATTTTTTTTATGCAATTTCTTGTCCTTTTTATATGAGAAGATGATGACAATGACAAAGGCAATAAAGAATAGAATGGCAAAGATTAACTGTCCGGTGCTGAACATATTTTATATTTTTATGCAAAGCTAAACCAATTATAGAGTAATGGAAAGTAAAATAAAGGCAGTGGAGTTGTTCCACAATTCTTTTGGACTCGGGGTATCACATGAACCAGTGGCCAATTTGGGTCAGGAGAAGAACCAATTGAGGTTTAATTTAATGGATGAGGAAAATAAGGAGTACCTGGAAGCGGCTACCAATGGAGACCTCGTGGAAGTGGCGGATGCCCTGGGAGATATGCTCTACATACTTTGCGGCACCATTTTGGAACATGGAATGCAATATAAAATTGAAGAAGTTTTTGAGGAAATCCAAAAGAGCAACATGAGTAAACTGGGTGCGGATGGTAGACCTATATATAGGGAGGACGGGAAAGTACTGAAAGGCCCCAATTATTTCAAACCCAATATCCAGTCCATCATGGACAAATAAAAAAAGCACCTTAAGGTGCTTTTTTTATTAACTGACGGGATAGCGCCAGCCAAATTTATCTTCGGCCCGATTGTATTGGATATCGGTAATGCGTGTTTTCAGCCTTGAAGCATAGCTGTTTTCCAATTCAGGAAGCTCGTAATCCTTGCCATGGTATCCAAACCCGGCAATCGGGGAGATAACGGCTGCGGTACCGGCCCCGAACATTTCTTTAAGGGAACCATTGTTGGCAGCCTCTACCAATTCGTGGACGGAAATTTTCCGAACTTCAGTTTTGATTCCTTCATCGTTGGCGATGTCCAAAATACTTTTTCTGGTGATTCCGTCCAAGATACGGTCGCTGGTAGGGGCGGTCATCAAGGTATCGTTGATGCGGACAAAAACATTCATGGCCCCGGCTTCTTCAATGAATTCGTGGGTATTGTCATCTGTCCAGATAACCTGTTGATAGCCTTTTTCAGCAGCCAATTTGGTCGGATAGAATTGACCTGCGTAGTTTCCACCCGCTTTGGCATAGCCCACACCACCATTTGCAGCCCTTGAGTAGGTCTCCTCAATAAGGACTTTTACCTTCCCGGAAAAATAGGATCCGGATGGCGCACATGCAATGATGAATTTGTACTCATTGGCAGGGGAGGCATGGAATCCTGTCCCTGATGCAAACATAAAGGGTCTAATGTACAAGGAGCTCCCTGGATTCTGTGGCACCCAATCACTTTCCAATTCAATAAGTGCTTTCAGGCCTTCCATAAAATAGGCTTCGGGCAGTTCAGGTATGGCAAGTCTTTCTGCCGATTTGTTCAATCGGTTGAAATTCTCCAATGGTCGGAACAACCACACCTTTCCATCTTCGTCCTTGTAAGCCTTCATACCTTCAAAAATGGATTGCCCATAATGGAAGATTTTTGCGGAAGGGTCCAGTGTAATGGGTTGGTACGGAACAATTTTAGGGGCTGTCCACTCACCGTTTTTATAATCACAGACCAACATGTGGTCCGTATAAACGCTTCCAAAAGAAAGATTGTCAAAATCCACACTCTGGATTTTGGAGGTCTTGGCCTTTTCTATTGCAACATTGTTCACCATTGTTTCCATATGAATATCATTTCTAATGCTAAAATTAGCTATTTATTGTTAGTTTTGGAGCAATGACAAATCTAAATGTGATACTTAATCTACAAACTTTTAAATGTTATCAAAAATGAAGGTTTTTAACACTTTTGCTGCTTTATTACTAGTTATTTTATGTCAAATCTCCTGTAAGGAAGAAACCATGAAAGGTGATTTTTACGGTCAGGAGTTTGAGGTTTCGCGAAAAGCGACTAAAACATCTGCTGCTTACGACGCACTTTCCGCAACAGATTCCATTCAGACCCAAATGGTTGGGGAGATTACAGAGGTGTGCCAATCCAAAGGATGTTGGATGAAGGTAAAACTGGAATCCAATGATGAAGTATTCGTTCGCTTTAAGGATTACGGATTTTTTGTTCCCAAGGATGCAGCTGGTAAAAAAGTGGCCATGAACGGAGCTGCCTTTTTGGAAGAAATGTCCGTGGAGGACCAAAAACACTTTGCTGAGGACGAAGGTGCTTCTGAAGACGAGATTGCGCAAATCACGACACCCAAAAAGACCCTTCGTTTTGAAGCGGATGGGGTGTTGATTGCCAACTAATCTTGAAACGCAAGATTATCGTAACCGGGGATGGCTCCAAGACCATCCAAATTGAGGATTGGGACGAGCAGTACCACTCCAAACACGGTGCGGTGCAGGAAGCTTACCATGTTTTTATTGAACATGGACTACGCTTGTTTTCCAACCAACAGGTTCACTTATTGGAAATTGGGTTTGGGACCGGCCTGAATGCCTTGATTACCTATTTGGAGGCCGCAAAACTGAATTTGCGCATTGACTATGTAGGTGTGGAAGCATTTCCAGTGACCATGGAAGAAGTGACCCAACTGGACTATTGTGGACAATTGGGGATGGAAAGTGCCAAAAATGTGTTTCATGAAATGCACGATTGTCCATGGGAAGTACCTGTGATTTTGACCGATACTTTTTCCCTGACCAAGCAAAAAAAGGATTTTAGGGAAATAAACGAGCAAAATCTGTTCAACCTCATTTATTTTGATGCTTTTGGCGCCAGGGTCCAACCCGATTTGTGGACCGAGGACATTTTTAAAGTCATGTATGACGCTTTGGTCAAAGATGGCGTTTTGGTCACCTATGCTGCCAAGGGTAGTGTTCGCAGGGCCATGCAGGCAGTTGGTTTTATGGTGGAACGTTTGCCAGGGCCTCCAGGAAAAAGGGAGATGCTCAGAGCCATCAAAATCTGATTGCTGTCAAGATTTTGTTAAAGTCTGGCATGATGGCAATCATAAAATATTCTAAAGTTTGAACAATTCTGTTAAACCTAAATTAACGTCTCATAAACAGTCATTTAAACCTGTAAATTTGTATCAAACAGATAGATTGATCGTATGAGGGTGTTGATTACAGGGGCAACAGGTTTGGTTGGGCAAGCAATTACAAAAGTCTTGCACAACAAAGGAATTCCTGTCAATTATTTAACAACTAGTAAGGAAAAGATTTCCACTTCGGAGGAATTCCGGGGATATTATTGGAACCCAGCCAAAGGGGAAATAGACCTGGATTGTTTTCAAAATGTCCAAGCGATCATTAACTTGGCCGGAGCCACTATCGCAAAGCGATGGACCCCATCCTACAAAAAAAAGATAATCTCCAGTAGGGTTGATAGTCTGAAAACCCTGAAAAAAGGCTTAGGTCAAATAGATTCCACAGATTTGGAATGTTTTGTTTCTGCATCTGCCATTGGCATCTATCCTGATTCACTTTTCCATTACTACGAAGAGGATGATAAGGAAACGGGCAAGGGTTTTCTGGGAAAGGTGGTTAAAAAATGGGAAGCAGAGGCCGATACCTTTAAGGAATTGGGTGTCGAGGTGGCCAAAGTGAGGATTGGGGTGGTGCTTTCAACCGAAGGTGGAGCCCTGCCAAAAATGGCAATGCCCATCAAGAATTTTGTGGGTGCACCCTTAGGTAGTGGAAATCAATGGCAATCGTGGATCCATATTGAAGATTTGGCACAAATGTTCGTGTTCATTGTAGAGAACAACCTTAAGGGAGTCTTTAACGGAGTGTCTCCAAACCCGGTGACCAATACAAAAATGACCAAGGAGCTGGCCAGAATTTTGGAGCGACCACTTTGGTTGCCCCACGTGCCCAAGTTTATTTTAAAGACTGTATTGGGCAAAATGGCAACCTTGGTTTTGGCAAGCCAACGGGTGAGCGGCAAAAAAATTGAAAGTAAAGGATTCACTTTTCAATATGGCAATATTTGTACAGCTTTGGAAGACTTGTACTTGGGATCGAGTGAGAAGGAGGTTTCGCCATTGGAAGCTGCTGAAAATGAATTGGCATAGGCTTCAAAATCCAATTTTGTACCATACATCCGCCATTGGCGGATTTTTTTATGTTTTGTGGTGACATTTTGACATTTTTCCACAATTGGCAGTACTTTTGCCGTTTCAAATCGGAAATAAAACAAACGAGATATGAGCGATAAGAGCAAGGTTGAGGAAATGGAGGAGTCTATCCAGGACCAAACCTCCGAAAATACTGAACAGAAAGAGGAGAACAACGATGCCGAGCAATCTGGCCAGCTTTCAGTGGAGGAACAACTACGCGAAGATTTGGCGAAGGAGAAAGATAAATTCTTGAGATTGTTCGCAGAGTTTGAAAATTTCAAAAAGCGGACTTCCAAAGAGCGTATGGACCTTTTCAAAACGGCAGGTCAAGAGGTGATGGTGGCTCTTTTGCCTGTTTTGGACGATTTTGACCGTGCGCTGAAGGAACTTTCCAAGTCAGAGGACAAGGAAATGTTCAAAGGTGTGGAGCTCATCAGCAATAAATTTAAGGAAACCCTTAAAAATAAAGGGCTGGAACAAATTGAGGTAAAAGCAGGGGATGTGTTCGATGCCGAAGTGCACGATGCCATTACCCAAATCCCGGCCCCTGACAAAAAGATGAAGGGTAAAATCATTGATGTGGTCGAAAAAGGATTCAAACTGGGAGACCGAATCATTCGTCATCCAAAAGTGGTGGTAGGAAACTAGTAGCGTATGAAGGAGGATTATTATGAAATACTGGGTGTTTCCAAAGGAGCATCCGAAGCCGAAATAAAAAAGGCCTACCGCAAGAAAGCGATTGAATACCATCCGGATAAAAACCCCGGGGATGCCAAGGCGGAGGAAATGTTCAAGAAAGCAGCCGAAGCCTATGAGGTGTTGAGCGATGCTGATAAAAGAGCAAAGTATGATCGTTTTGGCCATGCCGCCTTTGATGGCAGTGGTGGCTTTGGCGGTGGAGGTATGAACATGGAAGATATTTTCAGCCAGTTTGGGGATATCTTCGGAAGTGCCTTTGGTGGTGGATTCAGTGGTTTTGGAGGTTTTGGCGGAGGTGGACAGCGTAGGGTCAAGGGAAGCAATCTCCGAATCCGTGTGAAATTGACGCTGGAAGAAGTGGCCAATGGCGTTGAGAAAAAAGTAAAGGTTAGGCGAAAGGTACAAGCCGAAGGTGTAACCTATAAAACGTGTCCAACATGTCATGGTACTGGCCAAATCACCAAAATTACCAACACCATTTTGGGTCGAATGCAGACTGCGACTACCTGTAATACCTGTGGTGGCTCTGGACAAACCATCGATCATAAACCCCACGGTGCCGATGCACATGGCTTAAAAGTGCATGAAGAAACAGTTTCCATCAAAATCCCACCGGGAGTAGAGGATGGAATGCAGTTAAAAGTGGCCGGAAAAGGGAACGATGCCCCTGGTAACGGAGTTCCAGGAGATTTGTTGGTGGCCATTGAAACAGTTGAGCATGATACCTTAAAGAGGGAAGGTGACAATCTACATTATGATCTATACATAAGTTTGTCCGAAGCCGTTCTGGGAAGTTCCAAGGAAATTGATGCAGTTGGAGGAAAAGTGCGTATCAAATTGGAGCCAGGAATCCAGTCTGGAAAGATATTGAGGCTGCGGGGGAAAGGAATCACCAGTTTGAACGGATATGGAAGCGGCGATCTTTTGGTACATGTAAACGTATGGACCCCAAAGGTGGTGAACAAAGAGCAGAAAGAGTTTTTTGAACGGATGCAAAACGATGAAAATTTTGCGCCAAAACCCGAAAAATCTGATAAATCTTTCTTTGAAAAGGTAAAAGATATGTTCTCTTGAACATAAAAAACGTTCTGTTTAAATAAAAAACGTATATTTGAAACTGATGTTGGGTGACCGATATCTAATTTTCTTTTTCATAGCAATTTTTTTCCCATCCTTGAATCTTTTGAGGGTGGGTTTTTGTTTTTAAGGAATATGCAGGTATTGGGCAATTACATATCTTTGAAAAAATAGTTTACATGGATCATATCCTTGTTGCCAAAAATGTTTCCAAAACTTATGGAAA
>JAGQZL010000154.1 GCA_020434915.1 Allomuricauda sp.
GCTGCAACATTATTTTACCCTTTGAACAAAAGCCGAATCCCTATCTTCACAAGTGGATCGACATCCCTTATTTCTTTGTCCGGAAATTCCTGTTGATGAAATACTCCTACGCCTTTGTGGTCATGCCGGGGGGAATTGGAACCCTGGATGAACTTTTCGAGGCGCTCACCCTGATACAGACCAAAATGATCCAGGATTTCCCCGTGGTCATATTTGGATCGGAGTACCATAGCGAACTCTGCAACCATATCAAGCTGATGGCAGCCAACGAGAGCATTGGATCCGAGGATATGAAATTACTCTTTGTAACGGACTCCATTGAAGAGATGCAGGAACATATAAAGACCCACGCAATCAAAAAGTTCAACCTGACCCGTAAACCCCAAAGACCAAAATGGTGGTTTGGGGAGCAAAAGGTCCAGGGAATCTTCAAAAGCGTATCACCATGAAGCAAAAGAGCATTGTCAAAACCATTACCTTGGGCGGATTGGTCTTGTTTACGGCCATCACCCTGTTCCTCAGCACTTCCATTCTATTGGACCTTTTTGGGATCCGGGAACATCAGGGCAACTATGTCCCCCTGGTCATTTGGAGCAACTTCCTATGTGGCTGGCTCTATAGCCTATCCCTCCTTGGATTGTTTTTCCATAAAAAATGGTCCGTTGTTCCCTTAATGGTAGCATTGATCATCCTGATGGGAGCATTTACTGGCCTATTGATACATATTTTGGATGGGGGTCTATATGAGGACAAAACCATCACCGCCCTGTTCCTGAGGATCATCCTGACCCTTTTCTTTGCCTTGGGCACCTATGTTACAACAAAACCCCAGTTATGAAAAATATACTCCTCATCAGTTTCACATCATTTGTACTGTCCACATCCATGACCTTTGATCGAGCACACTCCAATATGAACCCTTCCCTGACCGTAACCGTGGAAGGCTTGCGGAACTCAAGGGGCGTGGTCCAATATGCACTGTACAATAGGGAGGGATCACTTCCCGATCAAAAGTTCAAAAAATACCATCAAATATGGACGTCGTCCATATCCAATGGAAAGTCCTCCACAACCTTTGCCGAACTTACACCGGGTACCTATGCCATCAGTGTGCTTCATGATGAGGACAAGAACGGTAAGATTGAAATGGGATTGCTATTGCCCAAGGAGGGAATCGGCTTTTCCAATTTCAAAACGATTGGCCTGTCCAATCGTCCCAATTTCAGCAAGGCAAGTTTTGTCTTGGTCAAGGACAGTACCATCGTGGTGAACATGATCTACAAGTAGATGAAGCTTTCCCTTCCCATATTGGCCCTTTTTCATTGTTGCTTCCAAATCTTGTATGGACAGGACAAGGATTGGCCCGGTATGGACTTGGATATGGTCGCTCTGGTCAACCAACGGGAAAGCTACATTACATTTCCCATGGACATCGGCAATTTGGAACCCTTGATGTTCGAGGCCAATGTCAGCCCCAGTTTTATCATACGGAAACGTATGGACTCCAAATTGATAGGGGTGCTGACTCCCCAGATCATCATCCGAATGTACAATGCCGTTTCCTACCCGGTAAAGACCCCAAGCTATATCCCACAAATTGCCGCATATTATTTGCTGTCCAAAGGTTCCACCGGCACTCGAATGGCCTTATTTGGAAAGTTGGCCCATCATTCCAATGGTCAAAATGGGGCCTTTTACAACACGGATGGTACCGTCAACCTGGAGTCGGGAAACTTTGCCACCAATTATTTTGAACTGGGACTGGTCCATACGTCCTTTGACAAGGCCGTGAATGCGACAAAATTCCTTAAGACATCCTTGGAAATCCATCCAAAGAGCTGGATGCTGGAGGAACTACAGGGACACTATAGCGGTTTGCGCTGGCACAATGCCTTTTATGCGTACAAGCTCCCAGTGAAAATGGGACACCGAGGTTCCATCAAGGCAGATTTCTCACTGAAATTGGAAGCCACTTGGTTCATGGACCAAGTAAACGATTGGGACCTCTTCACCATCAAAAGATTGCATACGCGATTGACCGTGTACTACCATCCCAAATTTTTGGAGGACATTGGATTTTTTATGGAATACTACCACGGTACGGATTATTACAACATGTATTTCCAGCACCGTCTTGATGTCATCCGTTTTGGCATCATGACCGAGGTGCTACGATTTTAAAGCAAAAAGAATGGAGCGTGAAACATTTCAGGTAAAGAAATATTCCGGGGAACTGGAGGATTTTTCAATTGCCAAATTGGAACATTCCCTTCAAAAATGTGGGGCCACACCGCAAGAAATAGCTGCAGTTGCAGCCCACATTGAGCCTTGGATCTATGATGGGATTTCGACCGATGAGATCCACAGAAGGGTTTTTTCCTTTCTAAAAAAAGCAAACCGGGTAAGGGCATCCAAATACAGCTTGAAACAGGCCATCTTTGACCTTGGGCCCACGGGCTATCCCTTTGAACGGATGGTCGGTGCCCTTCTAAGGCAAAAAGGGTACAAGACCAAGGTAGGTGTTGTCCTAAAGGGTGTATGTGTGGATCATGAGATAGACGTATTGGCAGAAAAACAGGGTAATGTCTACGCCATTGAATGCAAGTTCCATTCCGACACCAAATTCTCAAGTAATGTCAAGATTCCCCTATACATCAATTCCAGGTTTTTGGATGTCCAAAAAAAATGGAACGCCGATCCGGAAAAAAGCACCCATTTAAAACAAGGTTGGCTGGTTACCAATACCCGTTTCACCACCGATGCCATCAATTATGGCAACTGCATCGGGTTGACGCTGTTAAGCTGGGACCATCCCAAGGACAATGGTATCCCAAAGCATGTGGACCGTTTCGGACTCTATCCCATCACCGCACTGACCACATTGTCCAAGCACGAAAAGCGTCAGCTTCTAGATCGGGATGTCATCCTGACCTTGGAAGTCGAACAACGACCCGAAGTATTGCAACCACTACACCTTTCTTCCAGAAAAACCAGGGAGGTATTGTCCGAGGTCCATCAATTGTGCCATTTTTGAACCAACAATGAACATTATGAAAAATACCGAATCCATAGCGGAGAAAGCCCCATCAGAAAACCAACGGATGGAAAAACTGAAAAAGTACGATTCCCGTGGGGTACAGACCCTTTTCAGAACACTGTCCCGGAATCATTACAATCTTCTGAAAATGGTCGACAACAAGGCCAGGATCATGCTCACGGTCAATTCCATCATCTCCTCCCTATTGCTGGGAGCCCTGGTCATTGTTCCGGCAAATGGAGAATTCACCATTACCATCGGAACCAGGATTTTGGTCATCTGCAGTCTGCTCTCCATGATATTCGCCATTTTCAGCATGTTGCCCCATCGGTACATTGGAAAGGAATTCAGGGCCAGCAACTATAAAGGCACCCTCTATGCGGACCATTTTGCCAAACAATCCCTTGCTGAGTTCAAACAAGAGTTGAACCGCATCATGGAAAGTGGACAGAACACCTATGATGAAATGGTGGTCGATCTTTACTTCTTGGGCAAGACCATAGCTAAAAAACAACGTTTGCTTTTGATATCATCCGGAATCCTTTTAATAGGTATATCAGCAACGATTGCATATTCGTTGATCACGGGCACCGTGCTTTTGAACTGACAAGTCTATCCAAAAAATTCTAGTCGTTTGAACCACGGGCAGATCTAATTTTCCTTGGATACATCAATTGTCTGATCCAAGTTGTTTTTTAAATACGCTGTACATGCTTTAAAGTCGATAAATATGCGGTTCTCCGAGATTAATGAAGGGATCAACCGAACGCGTTCCATCATGTACCTGGGCTGTTCCAACAATCCAACAAACAGCACTTCGATCCCTGAATTTTTGAGATCGATCAATACATCCTCCAAGGTGTAGAGTCCCGATTGGTCCAAATATTGCATACGGTCCATGCGGATAATGACCGTTGATGCAGAGCGTGGAATCTGTTTGGCCAATTGCTGGAACTCACTGGTAAATCCAAAAAACAGAGGTCCTTTCAAATGTTTGATAAATACTTTTCTTTTTAGGCTTTCCGGAAACGCAGCTTCATCCGCCCAACCCTTCTCTTGCTCCAGGGTCTTCACATCGGAGCGTTCCGCGGTCAAGTCCCCCATTTTTTTCATGAACATCAGTGAGGCAATGACCAATCCGATACCCACCGCATAGACTAGGTTCCAAATGGAGGACAGTACCATGACGACCAGCATGATGATTACCTCAGAACTAAGTTTGAACGGGCCAATCTTGGTATCCTTCGGCAAGAACGGAATGGCCCTGAGTCCCTTGTAATCGATCACACCGATGCCTACTGTGACCAAAATGCCTGCCAGGACCGCTGCAGGGATTGTGGAAGCGACCGGCCCCAGTGCCAAGAGGACCACCAAAAGTACGACACCGGCAACCATACCGGAAAGTTTGGTCTTGCCCCCGGATTTGATGTTGACCACGGTTCGTATAGTGGCCCCTGCCCCAGGAATCCCCCCAAACAAAGCGGCCATACTGTTCCCAATGCCCTGTCCCACCAATTCCCTGTTGGGACGGTGTTGTGTCTTGGTCATGTTGTCGGCAACCACAGAGGTCAAGAGAGAGTCTATGGCCCCCAACAAGGCCAAGGTCAATGCCGTAAAAATATAAGGTGTTATGGCGTTCCATTCAAACTCGCTAAAAATGCCCAATTGAAAAATCGGAAAACCACTGGGTATCTGTTCAATCGGCCTGTAATCCAGACCCAAACCAAAGGCAACCCCGGAAACCAGCAATAGGGCGACCAAAGCACTGGGAATAGCTGTTGTTATCCTTTTGAACCCGTAAATAATGGCAATGGTGCCCAAAGCCAGCGCCAGTTCCAGCCAATCGATATGTTGAAGTGCCCTGGGCAACACCCTAAGGGTGCCCACAACTCCGGAAGCCTCCTTGCCTGCCAAGGTCTCCGCTTCCTTTAATACATCACCAGGGGCAACCTCCCCTGCACGATCGATGGTTTCCTGGAAATCGTCCAATACCAAGATGCCCTCATTGGATTCCTCCATGAGAATGTTCTTCAAAATCACCTCCTGGGCCATGGGCCTGTACTGGTCGACCAATTCCGCATCCTCTTTGGGGTAATAGCCTATGGAAGGTAAAATTTGTGTGATCAAAATGATCACCCCTATGGCCGTCATGAAACCCGAGACCACCGGATAAGGGATATACCGGATATATTTTCCCAAACCCACAAGGCCTAGACCGATCTGAATGAGCCCTGCCATCAGAAAGACCAACAAAATGGCCGGCAAAGCTTTTTCAAGGCTTCCGTCGTTCAACGCAACGATGCCTGCCACCACTACCATGCTCACAGCCGTCATGGGTGCCGTAGGTCCCGATATCTGGGTATTGGTCCCGCCGAAAAGAGCCGCAAAAAAACTGATGAAAATGGCACCGTACAATCCGGCACTGGGGCCCATTCCCGAGCTGACCCCGAAGGCCAGGGCCAAGGGCAGGGCCACAATACCTGCTGTTATTCCACCAAAAAGATCACCTCTGAGGTTTGAGAAAAAATGTTTCATGTTACTTATGTTGATTTTTGATCAACGACCTTCAAATCAAGGTCGGATCGATTCTTTAATGGCCCTTCATCAGGAAGGTCCCGTACTATAATTGCATAAATGCATGTAGTGCCCTTGATCCTTCCCCCTTTGGGCAGGGGTGGGCAGTTAGGAACTACCAAAGAAAAAATGCCCCCTTGGAAACTTCCCGATGGAATTGGTTCGGAAGGGGGCACTTAGGGACATGGTCACTGTTACTTCAAACGCTCCATGACCTTGGATAATAAAACAGTCTTGACACGCACATAATTGCGAACATGGTCCATGTAACCGTTCCGGTTCTTTTCATGGGTGTTCAAATAATACGCATCACATTCGGTAGTATCGCATTCGATTGCTTGGGTCATGGTCCGTTCGTAGCGATACAGTGCTCCGAGACGGAATTGGTTCTCACGTTGTACCGCCACAAGCTGCTGGTTCCATTGGGGATTGCCAAGCACCCGCTTTTCCAACAGGATCAGGCTTTGCAGTTCCTCGTTGATCAATTCCATGCTTTCGGTCCAATTGCTGATCTCAGCCCTGTCTTTCTTAACAATGATCTGGCTCAGCGATTCATGAAAATAAGGTCGGTTCATGGTGCTCATAATACCATATCGAGGTTGATGGATTGGTTTTCCTGTTCCACTTTTTCTATCTGCAACTGTTGGTTTCCCGAAGGGAATTCCCAAACCAGCGAATCCCCTTCCGCATACCCGATCACCGCTGCCCCCATAGGGGTGAGGATGGAAATATGGTTGTTCTTGACATCGCTGTTGCTCGGCAGTACCAATTTGAATTTTTTGTGCCATCCAGCCTCGGATACGATGGTGACCATGGTATTGAACCGGATGACATCTTTCGGCATTTCGCCGTCATCCAAGATTTGGGCGGTTTCCATCTCCCCGACCAATTTCTTGACCGAGCTACGTAAGGTGTTGTCCTTGTAATACCCGGTTAGGTTCATCAACCGTTTGAGCAACACATACTCCTTTTTTTCTATAACTAAATTGCCGTATTTCATCTTAACCTGTATAATATTAGTCCATTACCTCTTCGCAGATCCTTGTGGGTGCATATCCATTAAGGGAATATGCCTCTTTGGACATAGGTTTCCTCCAGCCGTTCAATGGCAATGATAAAGGCGGCGGTCCGCATATCGACCTTTTTGGATTTTGCCTTTTGGGCCACCTTAAAGTAGGATTCCCTCATCTTTTTCTCCAATTTGTCCA
>JAGQZL010000155.1 GCA_020434915.1 Allomuricauda sp.
GAAGTTTATCCATCCCCTTGGTTTATGTTGTTTTCCGGAGGTTTAATGTTGGGTGCGGTATTTATGGCCACCGATATGGTCTCGTCCCCAATTACACCCATCGGGCTATGGATCTACGGGGGAATCATAGGTATTTTAACCATTGTAATCCGAGTTTGGGGCGGCCTGTCCGAAGGGGTCATGTATTCCATCCTTTTGGCCAATGCCATCTCACCACATATTGATTCGGTCATAAAAAATCGGGTTTATGGAACCAAACAAAAAATAAAGACCGCATGAGTGAAGCATCCAACATAGAAATGCAAAACCCGGCAAACAGCAAAAAAATGCTATTGGCCATGGTGGGTATTGGTATCATCAGCGCTTTTCTTATTGTGATGTCCTTTGAGTTGACGTTGCCACGGGTAACGCGGCTAAAAGCAGAAGCTTTGGAAAAAGCCATTTTTGAGGTGCTCCCTGGAACGGTTCGCACGCAGGCTTATGGTGTAAATACCAATGGAGAACTTATTGAACTAGCTGAAGGTGACAAACCAGAAATCACGCTTTATGCCGGATACACAAGCGAAGGAAATCTGGTTGGCTATGCTATTGAAGCATCAGGGCAAGGTTATGCGGATATCATCAGGATTTTGTATGGATACGATCCCGCTAAACAAACAATCATAGGATTTCAAGTACTGGAAAGCAAGGAAACCCCGGGACTTGGTGATAAGATAGCCAAGGACGAACGGTTTCAAAATAATTTCAATGCCTTGGATGTAAGCATTTCCAAAGACGGCCAACTTCGGAACAAAGTGATTACGGTTAAGCAGGGCCAAAAACAACATGAATGGGAAATCGATGGCATAACAGGGGCTACCATCTCATCCCGAGCCGTTGGGAACATCATTGGAGAAAGCACATCAAATGTAGTTCCTGTACTCCATGAATACTTTAAAAAGGAGAGCAATGAGTAGTGACAAGCAAAAAGTAACCTCTACGGATGAGTTCATTAAAGGACTCTGGCGTGATAACCCTGTATTTGTGCAGGTATTGGGGATGTGCCCAACCTTGGCGGTTACCAATACAGCTGAAAATGCCTTTGCCATGGGCTTGGCCACCGCTTTTGTTTTGTTGATGTCCAACATTTTGGTTTCCCTGTTGCGAAATTTTGTACCCAAACAAGTTCGGATTGCCTCCTACATTCTTATCATTGCCACTTTTGTTACGGTGACGGATTATGCCATACAGGCCATCAGCGTTGAGTTGCACAAGAGTTTGGGCGCCTTCATTTCCCTTATCGTGGTCAACTGTTTGATCTTGAGCAGGGCCGAGGCATTCGCATCAAAAAATACAGTGGGTAGATCCATTTTAGATGCTTTGGGTATGGGTCTGGGATTTACGTTCGCCCTTTTTTGTTTGGGTGCCGTGCGAGAAATACTCGGCAATGGCTCAATTTTCAACATGCCCATTTTCCCTGAAGGTTATCAAAGCTGGATTGTGATGATATTGCCTGCCGGTGGGTTTTTCACCTTGGCAGCCTGGTTATTGGTCATTAATAAGGTACAAACAAGAAAAGCTAAATCATGAATACAGAATCCTTAGGAACCATATTTCTCAACGCTGCTTTGGTCAACAACTTTGTTTTGGCCTATTTCTTGGGCATTTGTCCATTCTTGGGGGTATCGGGAAAAATGGAAACAGCTACCAAAATGGGAGGTGCAGTGACGTTTGTGATGATTATCAGTTCGATGTGTGCCTACGGGATTCACTCTTTGCTGGTGGCCATCAACGCGCCTTTCCTGCAATTGATCAGTTACATTGTTGTTATTGCTTCCACGGTACAATTGGTAGAAATGTTCATCAAGAAAATAAGTCCCGCTTTGTTCAAATCATTGGGCATTTTTCTCCCTCTGATTACTACCAACTGTGCCATACTTGCAGTGGCTCTGTTTCAAACCAGTAAAGGATATGGATTTCTACAAAGTGTGGTCTATTCCCTTGGTGCCGGTGCGGGATTTATGTTGGCCTTGGTATTGATCGCGGGTATTCGTGAACAGTTAAATTTTGCTGAAGTACCCAGTATTTCCAAAGGAACGGCGTTGACCTTGTTCATCGCCGGTATATTATCACTTTGCTTCATGGGCTTTGCAGGCCTTGGCGCTTAAAAATTAGAAAGGATGTTAAAATCGCTCATCATAGGAATCGGCTTAACGGTAACCATCGTATTGATTTGGGTACTGGTGCAGACCTTGTGGAAAAAAACCTTCCGGGAGGAATATCTGGAAGACGATGTGCTGGCAGGTCGAAGAAGCTGTTCCAATTGTGGTTGCACAGGCATTTGTGAGAGAAAAGACAAAAACCCTACAGAGCCAGAAAAGGCTTTTTAAAAACATGATTACAAAAATATACCTAACATACAATTCATACTAAAATGGCACATTTATCAGATTTTGATACCGAAAAAAGGTATAAGGCGGTCGTTAAGAACACGGTGCGCTTAACGCCCCCAGACACCGATGAGGTGCGCGAGATCGTACTGGAAGTTAAGGACCCGAAATTCGACTGCGAAGTAGATCAAAGTTTTGGCGTATTGGTAAAATCCAATGGTGAATTTGGAAACGAATTGCACCACAGGCTCTACAGTGTGGCCGATTTACCCAAGCACGCCAATGGCAATCCACAGATCACCATGTTGGTGAAACGCTGCTCCTATGTGGATGAGTTCAGCGGGGAAGAATACGAAGGTGTCTCCTCCAATTATTTATGCAACAGAAAAAAAGGGGATGAAATCACCGTCACTGGTCCATTTCAATTGCCTTTTAGGGTACCAGAGGACAAGTCTGCCAACTTGATTCTCATTGGAATGGGTACAGGCATTGCCCCCTTCCGTGCCTTCATCAAGCATATTTATAAGAATGTGAAAGACTGGAAAGGGCAAATCCGTTTGTTTTATGGCGCCCGTAGTGGTTTGGAACTCTTGTATTTGAATGATAAGGACGGTGACCTTACCAATTATTATGATGAAGCCACGTTTCAAGCATTTCATGCATTGAGTCCACGACCCCATTGGGCAGACCCCATTGAACTTGGAAAAGCATTGGAAGGACAAACCGAGGAATTGAAGAAATTGCTCAACCAGTCCAACACCTATATCTATGTTGCCGGATATGAAACCATTCTGGACAAGCTCAACAAGGCATTCTCCAACATTCTTGGCTCCGAAGAAAAATGGCGGCTTCGCAAAGCGGAGCTGATTGCCGGAAGAAAATGGGCCGAAATAATTTTTTAACCAATGTCATAATTGCAACAAAGTGCATTTTATGAGTAAACATGTGAATTGATATGTCCGTCATCATTGCAGTGGCCGCGCTTGGAGGGTTGACCCTATTGCTTGCAGTAATGCTCATTATTGCGAACAAGAAGCTCTTTGTATACGAAGATCCCCGCATTGACACTGTTGAGGATATGTTGCCCCATGCCAATTGTGGTGCTTGTGGTTTTCCAGGTTGCCGGCCCTTCGCCGAAGCGTTGGTTCATAACAAGGCCTTGCCCGGAAAGTGTACCGTAAGTACAGATGAAGGTAGACAAGCCATTGCGAACTTCCTGGGTGTGGCCATGGGTGCCGAAGAAAAAAGGGTCGCACGTCTCGCTTGTGCCGGTGGGACAAACGTGGCCATCAATCGTGCCCAATATGTGGGAGTCAAAAGTTGCCAAGCGGCCGCTTTGGTGTCGGGTGGTGGCAAAGGTTGTTTTTGGGGCTGTTTGGGTCATGGCGATTGTGAAACTGTGTGTGATTTTGACGCCATTACCATGAACGAACACGGGTTACCCGTGGTTGATCCATCCAAATGTACTGCTTGTGGGGATTGTGTGGAAGTTTGCCCCAAAGACCTTTTTTCCCTTCAACCTGTTAGTCGTCACCTTTGGGTGGCTTGCAAAAACCTGGAACACGGGGAGGCCATTCTCGAGGATTGCCAAGTGGGCTGTACTGCCTGTGGTAGATGTGCCATGGATGCCCCTGGTGAACTAATTACGATGAAAAATAATCTGCCTGTCATCAATTATGCCGAAAACCACCAAACCAAAGTACCCATTCAACGCTGTCCAACCGGTGCCATTGTGTGGTTGGATGATACCGGAACGGTCGTAAAAGGAGAAGCAAGTAAAAAAATCATTCGTAAAGGCAGCAGATCTGTGGGGAATTCATAGTAGCCCTTTTACCATTCAATTAATCAAATTTCCCCTGAATCATATCACATAAAAAGTTAGAGTCACCATGAGCAACTAAAACAATAACTGCCAACAACCAAAGATTGTTGGCCTTTCGTTTATCTGATTACTAATTGGACTTAAAAAGTTGCAAGGAAAACTATGGTAAAATCAAGCAGGGAGTTTTACCCTTCTATATAGTAAAGGCCCTCCTTTCACTCCTTTTTTAACTTGATCTGTACTCTCAATCACATCCAACTGTAAAATCTTTTTCCTAAAATTCCTACGGTCAAAATGGACCTCAAGTATTGATTCATAGAGAGTTTGAAGCTCATTTAATGTGAAGTATTCCGGTAACAACTCTCCAAATATCAGTTGCCCCTTAAGATTTCTCTTTAACAATTCGTGCGCATCCTTGATAATTGTTTCATGATCGAACCCGGTATTCTTTGGCAGCTCATTCAATGGGAACCATTTGATTTCCGTAACGTTCATCTTACGTTCAATTGGATGCCCCTCAGGTTTGATCAACGCATAAAAAGCTATGGTGGCCACACGCTTTACCGGGTGGCGATTGAGGGAAGTATAGGTCTGTACCTGTTCTATATGTACGTCCCGGATTCCTGTAAGGTGCCACAACACTTTTGAGGCGCACTCTTCAGCAGTTTCATCAGTTTCCATCACACCACCAGGCAAAAGCCAACAATCCTTGAGTTCACCAACACTACGTTTTGTAAGCAGTACCTTTAAACTACCATCCAGAAAACCGAACAGGGCCACATCCGCAGTAATACTCAACTCATTAGAACTTGATTTTACCTGTAAATGCTCCAAATCACCTTCTGCAAATTCCTTCATTACAAAAAATATATCCCATCAAGTTCCAAACATAAAGAAAAAATGTATATTCGTATCTGTGTACTTTATACACAGAATTAATTTTGAATTCAAATGGATATCTATGGAGACTGATTCATTTAAAAATAAAGTCGTTGTAATTACTGGTGGTGGCGGGGTTCTGTGTGGCGTACTGGCAAAAGCCGTTGCCAACCATGGGGCCAAGGTAGCCATACTGGACCTTAACGAGAGTGCAGCGCTAAAATTGGCCGAAGAAATTACTGCCCTAGGTGGTGTTGCCATGGGAGTCAAGGCCAACGTGCTCAATAAAAAAAGCTTGGAAGATGCCAAAAAACAAGTTAAGGACACTTTTGGAGGTTGTGATATTTTGATCAATGGCGCAGGGGGCAATCATCCTGATGGCACCACTACCAATACCCAATTTAATCCTGGTGATGAAACTAAAAGCGATTTGAAGACTTTTTATGATTTGACCCCTAAAGGCATCCAGTTTGTTTCCGATTTGAATTTTATGGGCACTTTTTTACCAACACAGATCTTTACCAAGGATATGATGGGGAAATCCGGGTGTGCAGTCCTTAACATCTCCTCAATGAACGCGTACAGGCCTTTGACCAAGATACCTGCTTACAGTGCCGCCAAGGCAGCAGTAAGCAATTTCACCCAATGGTTGGCGGTTCATCTTGCCCCAATGGGAGTACGTGTAAATGCAATTGCTCCCGGATTTTTTGTGACGGACCAAAACCGTTCATTATTACTGGATGAAAAAGAGAACCTTACCCAAAGGGGCAAAACTATAATCCAACATACCCCGATGGGCCGTTTTGGCAAGGCGGAAGATTTGATTGGAGCTTCATTATGGCTCCTTAGCAACGATTCAGAATTTGTAACCGGCACTATTATCCCCATAGATGGTGGATTCAGTGCCTTTAGCGGTGTGTAATATGGCATTGGAACAAACGTGGAGATGGTATGGGCCCAAGGATCCCGTTTCCCTATCATCTATAAAAATGGCAGGGGCAACAGGAGTGGTTACGGCATTGCACCATCTCCCAAATGGTACTGTTTGGTCTGTTTCCGAAATCTTGAAGCGAAAACAAGAAATCGAATCCATGGGGCTTACTTGGTCCGTTGTTGAAAGTATCCCTGTGCATGAAGACATAAAAAAGCAAAAAGGGTCTTACAAACAGTATATTGAAAATTACAGGGAGAGTATTGCCAATCTGGGCGCCTGTGGAATAGACACAATATGTTACAACTTTATGCCCATTCTGGACTGGACACGTACCGATCTTGCCTATACGCTTCCAGATGGTTCCAAGGCACTCTATTTTAATGTTGACCAATTTAGGGCCTTTGAACTCTTTCTTCTGAAACGAAAAGAAGCGTTTGAAAAATATTCCGAACAACAAATTGATTCCGCTAAAAAAGTATATGACGAAATGGGCCAACATCAAAAGGACCGTCTCGTTTCAAATATTATTGCAGGTCTTCCTGGGGCCGAGGAAGGCTACACCCTCGATCAGTTCAGAAACGCACTATCCGACTATGACGAAATAGGAGATCAAGAATTGCGGGAACATCTATATGACTTTATTCAACATATAGCTCCTGTGGCCGAGGAAGCCGGTGTTTTTCTAGCCATACATCCGGATGACCCTCCCTACCCTATTTTGGGACTGCCTAGGGTCGTTAGTACCGAAACTGATGCACAGAAACTACTAGACTCCTATAAAAGTTCCCATAATGGCCTCTGTTTT
>JAGQZL010000156.1 GCA_020434915.1 Allomuricauda sp.
GGGGAAGTGCTATATGGTGACCGTGCCGAACATTGCTGGAACGGTGACCCTGACCAACCCAATGCCATCAGTCGCTTGCGTTACAATAGTATGTACGTGCCCAAAATTATGGAACGGATTTGGGAAAGTGCACCCCAAGGAGCTGATTTGACAAGTTGGAGGTATCAATAAGATATTGTGCGAAAGTGTCATTTTCGCATCAGATTTTAATATAAACTAATGAATATCATAGGATTATATTTTATAGGATAATACCTTTCTTAAGGAAATTCAAAATATGGTCCTATGAAACCCAATACACCGACAAAAAGAGAGGGGCCCAACGATGGTAGAAAGGTATTTCGAAAAAAGGGAACTTGTTCCAGAACTTTTTTCTATCTCCTAAATCGGGAATTTGGCCATCCAAAAGAGTTGGAAGAACGTGCATCTGACTCACTGGCCGGTGGCATCATGCAGGAAGGGTTTCAATGTGGCATGCTTTGGGGTGCATCATTGGCCATTGGTGCCGAAGCCTATCGGAAATGCGAAAACCATGATCAAGCCATTGCCGTGGCAATACGTGCCACACAAATGGTAATGAAGTCCTTTAAGAATAGAGAAAGCACCATCCATTGTCGGGAAATTACGCATTGTGATTTTTCAAGTAAACTCAGTATGGCCAAATATTTTATTTCTGGGAGGTTCCTGCATTGTTTCAATCTAGCCCAACAATGGGCCCCTGAAGCCGTACAATCTGCCATAGAGGGGCTTAGTGACAGGGAAAATCCTATAGAGCCATGTCTCAGCTGTGCCACAGAAACAGCAAAAAAAATGGGGGCAAGTGATGAGGAAACAATCATGGTTGCTGGTTTTGCGGGTGGTCTAGGTTTGAGTGGAAGTGGTTGTGGTGCGTTGGCCGCAGCTATTTGGTTAAAATCTTTGAAATGGTGTCGGGAGGTTCCTGAAAAATACTCCATGGACAATCCCTACGCCAAGGAAACATTGGAAAGGTTCTATCAAATTACAGGTTCAAAAATCCTTTGCTCAGAAATCACGGGACTACATTTTAAAAATATCGAAGAGCATACCCAATACCTAAATGAATCCGGATGTGTCCGCTTGATCGGTCATCTCACAAAAGCTTAAAAAGTATATCCGCCCTACAAGAAATAATTGTTGTACTAAAAAATCAATTCAAATGAGAACGATAGAGGACTACAAAAAAATCTTTTTTCTAGGGCTCTTGATGATTGCACTGGGGATTATCTGTACTACAGTATTTGAGGAAACCTTTGGTTCTTTGGGAAATGTGCTTGTTGCTGTTGGTGGATTGTTTTTTGTGATTGCCTTGAACAAAAAGAAAAAAAGTGGAAAGGAGGAATAGATGAACGAGCCTCATCTATAAAAACCCTCAATTGCCCAGTTTGGGTTCCAGCCATAACCATCCCATGGACAAAAGGAATACCACAAAAAACCAAACAGACGAAATCGGTTCCCTTTTTTGGGTTTTGTTTATTTTCCCGGTTTCCCTATTCCTATTTCCAAATTGTCGAAGATTGGCTTGCAACGTACTCAATTTGGACATGGCCCATCGCTGGGAATCGTCAAACACGTAATAGGAAAAATCAGTTATGGAATCCAAGCTACCTTCTAGTTGGTTCCATCCTGATTTTAAAGGATAGGCAGCTCCTTCCCAATGGTTGGGAACCAGAACATCCTGCAACAAAGGAATGACTGTCCTGTCTGACCTCACTTTCGGATTGTTTACTGGAGTCCTCAACCTAAACTGGAATGCTTGATCTATCCTAGGGATTTGAGTAAGGCCTTCCCAAGCTTCGTTTTGTTCTTTTCTGCGAGCAATGGCATTCAAAATCTGCGTCCATAGCATTGCATAGGCTTCTTGGTTTCCATCCAAAACCAATTGGTAACTGTTCTGCAATACCGTGGTTCCCATTTTACCTACTCCCCTTGGAACGTAGGCCGCCACGGAGATGGAATCCATACGAATTGGTTCCAACAGAAACTCATCTTGAAAATCGTATGGAAACTTCACAAGGGTATGCGCTGGGTCCCCAAAACTCAGTTTCTGTTCTCCATCTGGTTTAAAAGATATAAACGATGTATTTCGAGATTGCCTAAAAAATGAGGTGTTGGGCTGTACAAAAACACCGATACCATCTTCCTTGACACTTTTTTCCAGTGCATTTTTTGAGGCCGATCCCAAACCGAGGTACACATCCGTATCCAATATGACCAGGTCAAAGCTTGCTAATGATTTTTGGGTAAACTGGTACATGGGATTGGCAGTGGTGTTGAAATACTCAAACTTGTATTTGTTCCGTGTCAATTGAGAGCGTACCACAACCTCATGGCCATTTTCTGCCAAAAAGTTTTTGAGGTATTTTGTTTCAAACGTTGGAAAATTGTTGAACATCAAAATCCGTAATGGCTCCCTTTTTATGACTTGCACTGGAATTGGTTCCGTGGAAATTTCTTCCCCATCACTATCTTTTTCCACCAAGGCGAACTCAAACTGACCGCTGGCCTTGGGAACCATCTCAAATTCCACTAGTTGATTTATTGTTCCTGAAAAAGAAACCGAATCCAACGGATTTCCGCCGTTGTCCATCAATACCGCCCAGTTCCCTTGCACAGGGTTTTGATACATTGCCTCAATGTTCAGTTCATCCCCCAAGGTAATGACATCGTTATGGTGAATGGAGGCCCACCCAGTAATGGTATCCGTACCCAAAAAGGTAACGGTCTTCTCTTCTACCTGCCAAAGATCAAACGGTTCCAACCCGTATCCCAGGACAAAAAGAGAGTCTTTCTGTGCAACCGAAGTCAAAACTTTACCGGGTGTATATTCCTCAATTTGTATTCGTTTGAATTTTGACTTAAGGCTGTCCAATTGTTTGGGACGGTACCCTTCCGATAATAAAATGGACTTGCCAAATGTTGCCGTAGTCGAGTACGTTGGTTTTAACACCAGAAGGGCCAATGATAGAATCCCTAAAAATGAGACAATCAGCTTTATCCAAAATCTTCGCTGATTTCGTTGTGACCATTCCTTCCAGATGAAAATGGCCCATAATACCAATCCGCCCAACAAAACAGGGACCAATAATTTTGGATTCAAGAACATGGTACCATCAGTCATAACTTTCGAGCTCTTTTAGGTACAACTCATTGATGTCATCCATATATCGGTTCTCTTTCCCAGGATTGTTTTCCACTTTTGGAAGCACCGATAAAAGATTTTTTCTGACGGTTTTATAGTTCTCCATGGTCCTATTGGAAACCTTGTTCAAATCTCGTAAACCTTGAAGCACCTTCAAATATTTTAGGGGTTCCACCACTGCTTTTTCTGCAAGCTCATTCCCTGCATTTTGAAGAAGGGTGGCATCCTGCTCAGTGAACTCATTTTGCGCTTGAACAAGTTCCTCCAATCGGGAAATGGCATTTCTGGCGTGGAAAAATGACAATTGATGGTCAAATGTATCTTTCTTATTAACATTGGAAATATCCTTGATATCGCCTGTCAACCGTTTTTCCTCTTTGATAGGAGGCGGGTCAAAACCAATACGGTGCACATAGATTCGGGCGCTGTTCTTGATCTCTTGGATAATTTTCAATGCCTGGTATTGGTAGGGCAATGATTTTTCAGGCTGATATAACCTCAGATACAGCTCGGCATCCCACATGATACTGAGGGCATCCCTCAATTTTGCTTTCAAGGATTTTTCAAATAAGGTAGAGGCTTCGGGGTCTCCATGGTCATGCAGGTAATCATGCAATGGGTCTTCCTCCTCCTCTTCACTTTCTTCTCCATGGTCGTGCTCCTCCACCAAATTGTGTTCGTTTTCAGTATCGTGCTTATGGCTATATCCCTCCAAAGGATCGTCTTCTTCACCTTCCTCCTCATGGTCATGATCATCTTCTGCTTCACTTACTTGTCCCGGGGCCGTCTGCATTTCAGTTTCATCACCCATGAACTGGCCATATTTTAATCGAAGGGATTTTTGGTCAAATCCCAATTCATTGCTTTTAAATTTGAAATCGTATTCGGAGAGATTGGGCTTATCCTTTATGAGTTTTTCGGTATCGATGATCAACTGCCGCTGACTCCTGAAATAATCGGGCATTAAATCCACACCTAACGTACTCTCCACGGCAAAATCGTCGGTTATGGTATCCCGAATCACTGCAAAATAGGTCTCACTTCTAGAAATATTCGAGATAGGAGACTTGTTATCTACTGCTTCCACATAAAAATAGAGTTCGTCCCCAGGATCCATGTTCAGTTGGTCCAAATCCAATTGTTTTTGAAGCTGCAATCGCTTTTTCCCTTTGGGAAAGGTTCCATCAAAACGAAGCGTCTCCTCCCGGAACTTGACCGATTCCCCCGTTCCCTTGCTCACCGTGGCCACAATAAAAGCATCGGCTACCCCAAAATCATCTGTAATGATGGTATTCAGTGATACCTGTTTATCTTCATCAAATTCGAAATAACTGTATTGGTCCAAGTCCTCAATTTCAACCACCGGTGATTCGTCTTTAATGGCTTCCAATGAATACAAATCGGTTACATACGCATTCCCCTCCGAATCCTTGAAAGAAAAACTATAAAATCCGGAGGCTTCCAGTTTTTGTCTCAGAGTAAAGTTGTTTTTTGATTTTGAAAGCGGAAAAAGTTCACCCATACGGTCCAAAGTAACTTCGGATACTTCCCCATCAAACTCCAATTGCCAAATAATAGTAGAGCCCACCACAGCTTTCAGGTTGGGGTTGGTGGTCCGTGCATTGGGAATACCCGTATAGTCCGGTTGGTCAATGGAAATCACAGTATTTTCCAATGTGGGGATTTCCAGTGAAGTACTCAATGAGTCCAGGGGTGCAAATTGGATTTCCTTTGGGGATGTATTACCTTCTGAAGCTTTCCCTAAATCCGTCCCTACAAAACGTGCTGCCAAGCCCAATAGAATCAGCCCGAACATGACCAAAGTGGCCCTCATTACATGGTGGGGCGGTTGTAATTTGGAAAAAATGGGTTGTAATTGGGTGGCTATTCGATAACGTTGCAATTTGGAAAGATTGGTAAGCTGGTCCGGAGGTAACACCAATAGCCCGCTACTGAAACCTGCCTGGGGCACATGTGCATCCAAATAGGCAATGGCATTTTCCACGGATATCTTCCATGGTTTGATAATGGCCAAGGACACCCCAAAAGCCAAGGCGAGTGCCAAAACTGTATATCCGATGTTTTGGGATACCAGATAGACCAACCCGGCCGCACCTATGGCATAGAAAAGGCATTCCACATATAGGGTCTGCTGCCAGCGCTTTTTAAATCCGTTCAATAGCCCCTCCTCCATCATTGTCTTTTAAAATAGGATACGATGCGTTCCACAATCATCAACACGAACAAAATGGACAGAAACCAGCCTGTGGCATCCTTAAAAGTAGCCCGTTCCTTTCTTTTGACCTCACCACCATAGTTGGGTTTGAACTCGGCCACATCCATCTGACGTGCATCCAGTTTTGTCACTATGCCTTCCCACTTGGCATCCAAATCCAATAGATCCAGCAACTGTTCCGAAAAATAGTGCTCCACCGTGTTCTCGGAATTCAATCGGGAGGTGAGTGCATACAAATCCTTTTCTGCGGTTTTCTCAACTAGGTTTTTGGCCAATGGGTCTTCCTTGAACACCAGCCATTTTCCATCCGTTTGGGCAGGCGTATCTGTTCGCAACCAAATATTCAGGTCTACCAAACTGTTGGTTTCATCTGCTTCGGATACATCGTTCACTTTGATTGGGCGTTTCAAAAACTTGGACAATGCCCCAAAGGAGGCTTTGATATAGCGTTGTTCCATCTCAAATGCTTCGTCAGCGAACATATTCACCCGAATGGTATCCTTTCTGAGAACAGGAACTGCTGAAGAACTTTCACTTGTATCCAATCGAAGGCTGTCCCCATCCGAAATCAACGAGTAATTATCAAGTATTTCCTTTTCAAACCATGTTGATTGGCCATTTCCGTTCAAAGTTGTCAATTCCATGCCCGATCCACCCTGCAAGGCCATCAAAGGACTGCTCACTTCTTCGGAATCCATGACTACCCAATGTAGTTTCTTATGGGTAGTGGGCCGCATGGAATGAATGCCTTTGGCATACGCATTGGTAAACACCACAATACTATCGGAAGGAAGGGAATCCATGCTTTGGACCAGTTGCCAATACCGTGGAGTCTCCGCACTTTCATTTATAATCATGTCACTTTCCCATTCAGGAAATCCATTTTCCAAGAGATATACTGGGGAATCTTGGGATAAACTGTCCAAAACCTCATTGAGAATTCCCTTGTCCACCAGAGAAGGCTCCACAATATAGGTGGTCTGATTTTTTTTGCTTGCCGTACGCCATTTTGGGCCAGCCATGAGCAAGACCACCAATGCCACGATCAACATCCGAAGCAACAACAGCAACCATTCATTGAGTTGGATACTACTCGATTGCCTGGAATTGGACTCATCCAATAACTGAACACTCCCAATTTTGATGGTCTTTGCTTCCTTTTTGCTCCACAAATGGATGGCCAAGGGAACCAAAAGCCCCCACAATGCCCATAAATATGATGGATTTGCAAAAATCATCTCAATTTAATCGTGTTCGTTCCTTTAAAAATAGTTGCAGTGCATCACCCAACGGCTCATCCATCCTAAATACATAATGGCTGATTCCTTGGGAAAGCAAATTTTCCTTGATTTGGTCAATCTTGGTCTTCAACGCCTTCAGGTATGCCATTT
>JAGQZL010000157.1 GCA_020434915.1 Allomuricauda sp.
AATATTATTTTGTTTTCCAAATTTGACGGTTGCCTGTGCCAAGGGATGTTCACTATTTGCATTGATTGAAATGACGTATTGTAACAACACATCGTTGGAGAAATCATCTCTAAAATTCCCAAAATGATCAAAAGTGGGTTTACCCTCTGTAATCGTTCCCGTTTTGTCCACAATCAATGTGTCCACCTTGGCCATTTTTTCCAATGCTTCGGCATTCTTGATCAGCACCCCATTTTGGGCACCTTTCCCCACGCCGACCATTACGGACATGGGTGTGGCCAAACCCAAGGCACAGGGACAGGCAATGATCAACACGGCAATGGCATTGATCAAAGCGTACACATAAGGTGGTTGTGGTCCCCAAATGGCCCAAACCACAAAAGTGATGACTGAAATGATGACAACGGTTGGCACAAAATAGGCAGAAACCCTGTCTGCCAAATTTTGGATGGGTGCGCGGCTTCGGCTGGCATCGTTCACCATATTAATGATCTGGGAAAGTAGGGTATCGCTGCCCACTTTCTCTGCTTTCATCAAAAAGGTTTGATTGCCGTTTATGGTTCCGCTGCTCACTTTATCCTCCACTGCCTTTTCAACAGGTATAGGCTCTCCGGTGATCATGGATTCGTCAACAGACGTTTCTCCTTCCGTAATGACCCCGTCCACCGGAATTTTTTCACCGGGTTTCACTCGTAAAATGTCCCCCAATTCAATTTCATCGATGCTTACCACTACCTCTTCACCATCCACCACTTTGGTAGCCTTATTTGGGGCCAATTTCAACAGTTCCTTTACCGCATTATTGGTTTTGCTATGGGCCCTTGCCTCCAACAATTGGCCCAACAATACCAATGTGAGGATTACAGTGGTTGCCTCAAAATACACATGCACCGCACCGGATTTATCCTTGAACTGATCTGGGAAAAAATCAGGAAACAACAGTCCCAATATACTGAACACAAAAGCTACTCCGGCTCCAATTCCGATGAGGGTGAACATGTTCAGGTTCCAAGTTTTGATGCTCCGGTAGGCCCTCTCAAAAAACATCCATGTGGCATAAAACACCACAGGCAATGACAGGGCAAACTGCACCCAATTCCAATATTTGGGCGACATGGCTTGGTACAACGGATTGTTGGGTACCATATCGCTCATCGCAATCAAAAAAATGGGCAAGGTGAACCCAACGGCCAACCAAAACTTTTTCAGCAGTTTTTTATAGGTCTTTTCTTCTGCACTGGGTTCAGGTTTCATGGGTACAAGGTCCATCCCACATATCGGGCAGGAACCAGGCCCATCCTCCACCACTTCGGGGTGCATGGGACAGGTCCATTTTTCCTTGGAACTCAACGACGTATTTTGTTCCTCCACCAAATCCATTCCACATACGGGGCAGTCACCCGGTTGGTCGTAGGTTTTGTCACCTTCGCAACGCATAGGACAGTAAAAGGTACCTGTACCATTTTCAACTGGTTGTTTTTTCCCTTTCTTTGGTGGATGATGGCGATGGCCGGGCATATGGATGGTATACCCTCCGCCATCGTTTTCCAATGCCTTTTCAAATATTGCCAAGGGAATGTGTTCCCCCATTTCAATCGTGGCCTCGGCCTTCTCCAAGTTCACCTCAACTGAGTCAACGCCATCCACGTTGGAAAGGGTTTTCTCAACATGGCTTCTGCAGCCGTTGCAGCTCATTCCGTGTATGTGATAGGTATGCTTCATCTTGTTTGTTCTTTTATTTCAAAACTAGTTGATAGCCGCTTGGAGAATTTTTACAATTTTGGGTTTCTTTTATACAATTTGATCCAAGGATTTCCTGTTCCAATCCTGTACATTTTTGTATTCGGACATCGACATTCCCGTAACGGTCTTAAATTGTTTTGCCAAATGACTACTGCTTTTGTAATTCAGGTCATAAGCGATTTCAGAAAAGGTTTTGTTGTCCATCTGAATTTCCTCCTTTACTTTTTCCATCTTCAGAAGGATAAAATATTTTTCAATGGTCAATCCTTCTTTCGCACTGAACAATTTACTGAGCATCGAGTACTCTTTGCTCATCTTTTCCGATAGGTATGTCGAGAGATTCTGTGACATTCCATTTTCAATAGCTTCGATTAAATGCTTTTTAATGTCCACAATCATGGTTTCATTCTGATCGGCGATCAATTCAAAGCCATTTTGAATCAGAATCTCTCGAATACGCTCTTTTTTTGCTTCGGCTCCATCTGCAAACCGAACTTCTCCCAGATCAATTTGTACCACCTCGATGCCTTCCTTCTGAAATTCACTTTTCAGAACGCTCTTGCATCGGTTACAGACCATATTTTTGACCTTTATATGCATGGTTCAGGTTTTATGGAGCCAAATGTATCGTTTAGTTTTCGCCGTGCCCTTCGTGGTAATCTTCATTCAATACATAGCTCATTCCACAAACCGGGCATTTACCTTCTTCATCGCTTCCGCTGCCTTCACAATGCATTGGGCAAACATATTTAGAGGTGTATTCTTTGCCTTGTTTATCAGCAGTCTCCATTTTATCCATATTGTGGTCCTTTTGATCCATATCATGATCTTTATGATCCATGGTCTGTTCTACTTCAGTCTCTTTGTTTTCTTCCGTTTTTCCCTTGCACGATACCGTTAGTACAAATACCGATACGAATGCGATTCCAATGATTGTTTTGATGTTTGTTCTCATGTTTGATAAATTAAATTTACTTGTTGATTAAATAATTGATGATGGCAGATTGCATGTAATACAACTGCACAGATTGTATTTGATTGGTTTGAAATTTTAATTGCAATTCCTGAATGTCCAGCACATCATTAAAATTGATGGTACCCGTTTCATAGTTCTTGATCAAAATTTCTTCCGCGTCCTTGGCCTGTTGTAAGTTTTGGTCCTGGGTTTCAAAGGAAATTCTGGCTTCGTTGCGCTGGGATACCGCTTTGGCGTAAGTATTCTCCAACACGTTCCACCGCTCCTCTTTTTGAAACTCAATTTCTTTTTGTTTCAATTCGTTCTGCTTGCTGACCGACTTGAATTTATTGTTGAAAATGGGAATCGAAAGCGTGACCATGGGCATTAAAATATCCTTCCCATTATCACTGAACACCATATCGGGGCGCTCAGATACAGGAATATAATCCAATCCAACACCAAAACTTGGGGCATTTTCCTTTTGGTTGAGCATTTCGGATTGCACTACGGATTCAAATAGTTGATCGTATTTTAAAAGTTCGGGGTTCAAGGACAAGTCTTCTTTGCTGAACAAAACATCTTTCGCAGGAACTTGCATATCATCCACAACTTCCACCGCTATGCTCTCGTCCCGGTTCAATAGGTTATTGAAGACCGCCTGTTCGGCTATAAAATGTTGCTCCAAAACTAGTTTCTTTTGTCGGAGTTCGTTCTGACGAATCTGAAGTTTAAGCACATCTACTGCCGAAGCTTTCCCAACTTCCACTGAAGTCAAGGCCAACTTTTCGTACGTTTTCAATAGAGCAATGTTCTCTTCCAGCACTTTTTGGGTTGCATTGATGCCATATAACACATAATATGACTGGGCCACGGACAAGGCCAATTTTCGTTTGGCAATCACCAGTTCGGTATACTCTGCATCCGCCATGGAAACGGCATAATTTTGCCTTGCAGTAATCGTCCCAAACCACGGCAACATCTGGGATACCGAAAAACGGGCCCGTTGTGCCCCAGTCCGGGTTTCCGGTTCGCTTATGAAATATCCCGCTCCAATTGTGGTATTGGGCAATGTATTGACCTCGTTTACCTTTTCCGAAGCAATGTTATGGCGAAGTTCCATCGCCTGAATCGTGGGACTGTTCAGCTCAGCTTCCTGAAGATAGGCTTCCAAGGTCTGTGCTTTCGAGACCATGGATGTAAATATGAAAAACAATATGGTGATGATTCTTTTCATCGTTTTTGCATTTTAAGTTGTAACTCACTTTTCCAACTAAAGAGTACAGGCACCACAAAAAGGGTGATCAACGCGATCAGCATACCTCCAAAACTTGGAATGGCCATGGGAATCATGATGTCACTTCCCCTTCCTGTACTAGTGAGCACCGGTAACAAGGCCAAAATGGTGGTTGCCGTGGTCATTAAACACGGTCTAATACGCTTTTCCCCTGCCTCCAGTACAGAAGCACGAATACCTTTAATGGATTCCGGTTCATTCTTCTCAAAGGTTTGGGTAAGGTAGGTGGCCATGACCACGCCATCATCCGTGGCAATGCCGAAGAGGGCGATAAATCCGACCCAAACGGCCACACTGAGATTGATGGTATGCATTTGAAAAAGATCACGGATATTTTCGCCCATGAAGCTGAAATTCAAAAACCAATCCTGACCGTAGAACCAAATCATCAAAAAACCACCAGCGAAGGCTACAGCAATGCCTGAAAACACCATCAACGACGTGGCCACCGACCTGAATTGAAAATACAGGATCAAGAAAATGATCACCAAGGCCAAGGGCACTACAACAGATAGTGTTTTCTCAGCCCTCAACTGATTTTCATAGGTGCCGGTAAATTGATAACTGATTCCTTTGGGCACCACCAATTCCCCACTTTCAATTTTCTCCAAAATCTTGGCCTGCGCATTTTCTACTACATCGACCTCGGCAAAACCGTCTTGTTTATCAAAGAGGACATAGCCTACCAAAAAGGTATCCTCACTTTTAATAGCCTGTGGGCCTTGCTCATATTTTATGGTGACCAGCTCGCTCAACGGAACGGGACTGCCCATTTTAACCGGAACATAAATGTTCCCGATGTCGGTTGGATTTTCCCGCAATTCCCGGGGATAACGCACTCTAACCCCATAGCGCTCGCGACCCTCCACGGTTTGGCTTAACGTCATGCCTCCGAGGGCCACTTCCAAAATTTGCTGCACATCTTCGATTACAAGACCATAGCGCACCAATTTTTCACGGTCGATATCAATCAATAAATAAGGTTTGCCAACGATCCGGTCGGCAAAAACCGCCTCATCCTTTACGCCTTGGGCTTCCTTTAAAATGGGTTCCAATTGAAGGCCGAAGTTTTCAATTTCCTTCAGATCCTGACCCTTCACTTTAATGCCCATGGGAGCGCGCATTCCTGTTTGCAACATCACCAAACGCGTTTCGATGGGTTGTAATTTGGGTGCTGATGTTACCCCTGGTAATTTGGTGGCAGCAACGATTTCGTTCCAGATATCATCCGCATTTTTGATTTCGGGACGCCAGTTTCTAAAATATTCCCCGTCGTTATCCGGAATCAACAAACTTCGATCAACCCGAAGGGGTTCTGCAATATGGGAATCCACATAATTGGTTTCGTTGTGTACTTCCAAATTGGGATTGGCGGCCACTTTCCCGCTTTTCAATTCAAAATAGCCGTCCTTGTTTACTTTGAATCGTTGTGGACTGCCATCGGTTCCCTTTTCGTACTCGGACCGGTATTGAATGATGTTCTCGTACATCGAGAGGGGTGCGGGGTCCAAAGCAGATTCAGTACGACCCGACTTACCGACCACCATATCAATTTCGGGGATGGTGGCCACAGCCATGTCCAATTGCTGCAATACCCGTTTGTTTTCTTCCACTCCCGCATGCGGCAATGAGGTGGGCATCAATAGGAAAGAACCTTCGTTCAAGGAGGGCATAAATTCTTGACCCGTGTTGCGCATGATCAATACTCCTAAGACCACGATTACGGTCGGGATGGACAGGAATAGCATTTTGTTCTCCAATGCCCAGGTCAAAATACGGCTGTAATAGTTTCTAAACAGATAAAATCCGCCCAAAAGCACCCCACAGATCAGCGATACAAAAATCAGGTTGATGGCTATGCTCCTATCAAATCCCAAAGGCCTCCAATACGTCGCCAATAAAAACACAATGGTTGTTATACTGATGGCCACATTGAGCATTCCATATTGTTTTTCTGAAATGACTTCCTTCAATTTTAAAATACCGGAAACACCAAAAGCCACCAATACCAGTCCCATCCAATAACCATATGCAATGGCAATCAATCCCAGAACAACAAGGATTCCATTCCAGATGTATTTCAATATCGGCTTCTGGTCCTTTTTCTTAAAGATGATGGCTGCAAAGGGCGGAATAATGAACAGGGCGACTAAAATGGATGCCGTTAAGGCAAAGGTTTTGGTAAAGGCCAATGGACGAAAGAGCTTACCCTCGGCCCCGATCATTGTAAAAACGGGAATAAAACTGATGATGGTCGTGAGCACTGCCGTTAAAATGGCACCTGATACTTCGGAAGTGGCATTGTAGACCAAGGTATTGATGGGCAGTTTTTCTTCATCCTCATCCATATGCCTGATGATGTTTTCAGAAAGGATAACCCCCACATCCACCATGGTACCAATGGCAATGGCAATTCCGGAAAGGGCTACAATATTGGCATCCACCCCAAAAAGTTTCATGGCAATGAAAACCATAAGCACGGCAACAGGAAGCAATCCCGAAATCAGTACGGACGCTCGTAGGTTAAATACCATTACGACAATCACCAAAATGGTGATCAGAATTTCAAGGGTTAGGGCTTCGTTCAGCGTACCCAATGTTTCCTGAATGAGTTCGGTGCGATCATAAAAGGGCACAATGGTCAATTGTGAGGTTCTTCCATCTTGCAGTTGTTTGGAGGGCAATCCCGCACTCAATTCCTTGATTTTTTCCTTCACATTGTTGATGACCTCCAACGGATTGGCA
>JAGQZL010000158.1 GCA_020434915.1 Allomuricauda sp.
TTACCCAAGCCTTTGGCTTTGGAGGTGGTGAAATGGCTTCCTTTTACACTTGCGATGAAGAATGGAATCAAGATGAGGAAATCGCCTTGTTTGATATGAGCGAAAATGGTTCCGACATCCGGTTGATGAATGAAACCACGCTAGATGATGTATTGACGGAACAGACACCCAAAATGATCTATGTTTATGATTTTTTCAGCATGTGGACCTTTTTTGTGGAACTGGCTGACATCATCGAAAAGGAAGATGGCAGGGTATATCCCAATCTTCTCTTCAGTTTTGGGGAACTTCCAGATTCGCCACCTGAGAAAAAATTTGAAGCGGAATCAAACAATGATGAAGACGAGGGTTTGGATGATTATCTGGACGGTTATGACGACATGGACTTTGATGAGAACTGGAATTAACCCACTTACTTAACTCTTAACCAAAAAAATGCTAAACTTCTATAACGCCCAAATTGAAAGTATTTCGTTGCACCGTGTAGGCAACAAGAGTAAAAATGAAGCTGTATTTTTATCCTCAGAACCGTTTTCGTTGAACGATGAAATGGCCGGACTCCTAAAAGAATACTTTTTTAGACCTTTTAGGGAAAAGGAGGAAAATTATTATAGGTTCGCCCATGAAGCGGATTTGGAATTCAACGAGGTGTATACTGCAGCCTCAGGAATTTTTGAAAACCCCTCCAACGGGCACGAGCTCTCCAAAAAAATTACCCAGCATTTGTTCGAGCAGTCCAACCACCCGCATATTAAAAGTGGCGAGGTGTATGTGGTCCATTTTACCGATATGGTTGTTGACAACAAGAAAACGGATGCAGTCGGGATTTTTAAAAGCGAGTTGAAACACGATTTCCTTCAGTTCAAGGAAACACCTCAAAATTTGGAAATATTGATTCGCCAAGGTATCAACATCAACAAATTGGATAAAGGGTGTATCATCTTCAACATGGAAAAGGAAGAAGGATACAAGATTCTGTCCGTGGACAGCAATCGTTATGATGCCAAATATTGGTTGGAAAATTTCCTGGACATCGTTCCTTTGACCGATGAGAACTTCTATACCAAGAACTACCTCAAATTCTGCCAAAACTTTGCCAAGGATGTGGTATTGCCCGCCGAAGACAAACAACAGGAAGTGTTGTTCATGAACCGTGCGGTGAACCACTTTGCCAAGAACGATGCCTTTGAGGAAACTTCATTTTTGAACGAGGTGATGGAAAACCCGGACCTAATCCCCGAATTTAAGCACTACAAAGTAGAGAAGGGACCCAAGTACAGCATTGAGGATGTTTCCAATTTTGACATTGCCAACAAAGCAGTGAGCGATGCCCGGAAAAAAATCAAGAATGTCATCAACCTGGACACCAATATCCAAATCAAATTGGATTTTATCAATCCGGAGTCAGCGGAAAAATTCGTGGAAAAAGGATGGGACGAGGAACGTCAGATGTACTACTATTTGGTGTATTTCAACAAGGAACAGAAAAGCTAGAACTTTTTTTCGATAATCTGTTTCATACTTACATCCTCGTAGTTTCTACGAACAAAGTCCAAGGCATAGGTCAGGATTTCGCCCATATTCTTACTATCCCTGAAATTAATATCTCCTGTTAGTTCCTGTAATTGGTGCTTGAGCATATCGGTATTTTCAGGGGTTGAAACGGTGTCTTTTCGGCAAGCATCCAATAGTGCCGACAACCGCTGCCCCCAACTTAGAATACGTTTGGCGATGATGGACCGTTCCTCCACAATATATTGGTTGATGGAATCCAATTTCAGTTTGCTTTGCACCAAATCCACCATGATCTTGTTCTCCTTAAAAAACTGTGGGCGATAGACTTTTAATTTGCCTTCATAGCACTGTTGGTCAAAATCGATGGCGCGTATTTTGTAGACCACACTATCATAATCATGGGTAGGAACCACTACATAGTTGTAGGAACGCATATCACCCAACAAACGGATCATACTTCTTTCATTGAACTTTACAAATTCCTTGGCAATCTGCGCCTTATCGAATTCGGAAATCTCAGGTAGGTTTTTTTTGATGAACACATCCCCTGGAATACCCACAATATGCTCCTCTATGAGCGTGTTTTCATAAATCACAAAATTGAGGTTGTATGGGGAAAGCATGTGTTCCAGTTCCAACCCGTAGACCCTGGACGCATCGGTTTTCTTCACATAGAGCAAGGTGTAGTTGTCGTTTAAGATGTTGCGGACCTTGATCCGGAAGGGTTTGGAGTTTCCAAAGGTGCAATAGTCCACATAATCCACATTGAGGTATTGCAAAATGGTATCGCTACCATCGGACACAAATATGGAATACACCCTTTTCAACGCCAGGTCAATTTCGTCCCGATCATATTCAGGGTAATACACCCGCACCCAAAGGGTATCCTCATCATCGGCGTCATAGACGGCAACACTTCCCGAAAACCGAAGGAGGTCCTCATAGTGGATGGGAATTTCAATTTTTCGGTTGTAGGTGTCCAAATAGGCATCCAGCTCCTTACTAATGGGATAGGCCGGTTTCTTTTTGGACATCAATTTTTCTTCGGACATGTATATTGCTTATTTTGTAACAAATCTTGATAAACTTCGTCAAGTTAGTATAAACCATTCAAAAAAACGACAGCATCCTTTGGAAACAATTCTAACCGTAAACCATCTTACCAAGAAATTTGGGTACCTCACTGCCGTAAACGATCTTTCCTTCACCATTGAAAAAGGAAACGTATATGGGATTTTAGGTCCCAACGGAAGTGGTAAATCCACCACGCTGGGTATCATCCTAAACGTGGTCAACCGCACTTCCGGCGATTTTAACTGGTTTGATGGCAATACATCTACCCACGAGGCCTTGAAAAAAGTGGGGGCCATTATAGAACGACCCAATTTTTATCCTTACATGACCGCCATCCAGAACTTGAAACTGGTCTGTAAGATCAAGGAAGTACCCGAAACCAAGATTGAGGAAAAACTTCAACTGGTAGGTCTTTGGGAACGAAGAAACAGCAAATTCAAAACCTATTCATTGGGGATGAAACAGCGTTTGGCCATTGCCTCTGCCCTGCTCAACGATCCTGAAATCCTGATTTTGGATGAACCTACCAATGGTCTTGACCCCCAGGGGATCCATCAAATTCGGGAAATCATCAAAAAAATTGCCGGTCAAGGCACTACCATATTGCTTGCCTCTCATTTATTGGACGAAGTGGAAAAAGTTTGTTCCCATGTCGTCATTTTAAGGAAAGGTGAAAACCTATATTCCGGTCCTGTGGACAGCATGCTGGCCAGTCATGGCTTTTTTGAACTTCGGTGCGACGATATGGATGCACTGAAAGCGCTTTTGGAAAAAAATGCCAGTTTCGGGAAGATTGAAAACTTCAACGGAACCCTCACCGCCTACCTGAAAGAAGAAATGGACGCCCAGTCCCTGAACAAAATGCTGTTTGAAAAAGGCATGGTCCTGTCCCATCTGGTAAAACGCAAGGAAAGCCTCGAAGAACAATTTTTAACCTTGACCAAAAACAACTAATCAACAAAACGAATGTTACGTCTCCTTCAAATAGAATTCATAAAGCTTTGGAACAATAGGGCAAGTAAAGTACTGATCATTTCCTATTTTGTGCTCCTTACTTCCATTGCATTGATTGCCGCCATCAAGTTTGACATTGGACCTGTACAGTTCCACTTGGCCGAACAAGGCATCTTCAATTTTCCATATATCTGGCACTTTAATACGTTTGTAACGGCCCTTTTCAAGCTGTTTTTGGCCATTGTGATTGTTTCCATGATGTCCAACGAGTATAGCAACAAGACCATCAAGCAAAATTTGATAGACGGGCTTTCCAAAAAAGAATTTATTTTGTCCAAACTGCTCACGGTCATTTCCTTTGCCTTGATTTCTACCCTATTTGTCTTTGTGGTTTCCATGATCTTGGGGTTGATTTACTCGGACTATAATGAAATGTCCATCATCTTTTCAGATTTGGGATTCTTGGTGGCCTTTTTTATAAAATTGGTGGCTTTCTTCTCTTTCTGTCTGTTCTTGGGCATTTTGGTAAAACGCTCCGCATTTGCATTGGGATTTTTGATTCTCTGGACTATTTTGGAACAGTTAGCTTTCGGATTTTTGGGCTGGAAAGTCATGAGTTGGGATTCCGCAAAATTGGTGAAGGATTTTTTCCCTTTACAATCCATGTCCAACATGATAAAGGAACCGTTCAGTCGTTTATCGGCCGTGCAGACCATTGGCGACCAGATTGGGGAAAACCTTCGATTTGATTACCACACCTATTGGTACGAGTACTTGATTGTTATTGTTTGGACGGTCATTTTCATCTATTTGTCCTATGCTTTATTGAAGAAGCGTGATTTGTAGTATCTTGTAAGATGCACAGATCACTTGAATGCTGAACAAACAAATCATTATATGGACAGCCCTATTGATGGGGTTTTGGGGATTTGCCCAAGACTGTCCGGACATTGTGTATCCGGCAGATGGGGCCACGGGAATTCCGTTGGATGCCCTCATTGATTGGGAATCGGTGGATGGGGTGCCGTCCTACAACATCGCTTTGGGAACAACCCCAGGCGGTACGGATATTTTAACGCCCCAATTTGTAAGTGGCAGTTCTTATTCCCCTCCCTTGGGATTACCCGCCAACACCCAGATCTATGTCACTGTAACCCTTTTCTTTTTTGATGCACCCAACATCACCTGTCCAAGTTTTGTGTTTACCACGGAGGCATTATCAACTCCTCCTACGTGTACACAAATGACCTCTCCCTTGGATATGTCCATCAACGTAAACCCCAACACCAACATATCATGGTCTTACCAATATGGGGCCGAGGGTTATTCAATAAGTTTGGGCACGACGCCAGGGGGTGGTGAATTATTGAACAATTACGATGCCGGCAATGCATTAAGTTTCAATCCTCCTGTGGACCTTCCGCCCGAAACGGTCATCTACGTCACCATTGTTCCTTACAATTCCTTGGGTTCAGCAGTTGGATGTGCTTCCCAACAGTTTGAGACTCGTGCAGCATCGGCCATACCTGATTGCAGTTCCATGGTCTACCCTTTGGATGGGGAAACCAACGTTCCCCTGACCCCTTTGTTGGAATGGGATGCCGTTCCCGATGCCACCGGATATATAGTGACTATTGGAACCACGCCGACAAGTGCCGATATTTTAAATGGTTCCATTTTTTACACCAATTCCACACCCGTGGTCAATTTTGAACCCAATAAAACTTTTTTCATCACAGTTGTTCCATTTAACGATGCCGGACAGGCCGAAGGATGCACACAGACCAGTTTTACCACTTTGCTTGGTTGCGGCCCTTATTTGGATTTTGACACTGGGGAATACATCATCATCAATCCTGAAATAGACTTCCCCGACTCTTTTTCTTCCTGCGAAAACGAAGGTCCCTTGGTCATCACTTCCAGTGATGTTGCCGAAGGTTTTAGATGGTATCAGGTGGATCAATTTGGGAGTGAGACCCTAATTTCTTCCACCGCAGAGGTCTCCATTACCGAAAATGGCACTTATCGATATGAAGCCTACAACACCATCAGTCAGTTTGGCAATACCATTGAATGCCCATCCACCAAAATTTTTGAAGTAGTGGCCTCGGAAATGGCCACCATTGATGAACTCAGGTATCAAAGTACCGGGAATACCATTCAGGTTACTGTCATTGCATCGGGCAACGGAAATTATGAGTATGCCATGGATGACATAAATGGCCCTTACTCGGACAACAACCTTTTTACCAATGTGGAACCGGGAAGCCATATTTTTTATGTAAGGGATAAGAACGGATGTGGTGTGGCCCAAAAGTCATTCACCCAAGATTTGACCGTAGAAGGTTTCCCAAAGTTCTTTACCCCAAATGGGGATACGGTGAATGACTTTTGGCAATTCATTCAACCCAAAAACACAGCACCCATCATTTTGACCAGCATCCGGATTTTTGATCGTTACGGTAAATTCCTAAAACAGATTTCCCAAAATTCACAAGGATGGGATGGCAATCTGGGTGGTCGGCCCCTTCCTTCGGGAGACTATTGGTTTGTGGCGGTGGACGATGACAACAAGGAGTTCAAGGGCCATTTTACCCTGAAAAGATAATATATTGGGTTTGCTTCCATTTAGCCGCTTCCTTTAGTATTTTTATCGGATGAAATTTCAAGTCGTATCGGATTTTAAGCCAACCGGAGATCAACCCGAGGCCATCAGGCAATTGGTGGAAGGAATCGAAGGAAAAGTGCCACATCAAACCCTATTGGGTGTAACCGGATCGGGAAAGACCTTTACCGTGGCCAATGTGGTGGAGACGGTGCAGCGGCCCACTTTGGTATTGGCCCACAACAAGACCTTGGCGGCCCAGTTGTATTCGGAATTCAAGCAGTTTTTCCCAAACAATGCTGTGGAATATTTTGTATCCTACTACGACTACTATCAGCCGGAAGCCTACATTCCATCCAGCGGACTTTATATTGAAAAAGACCTTTCCATCAATGAGGATATCGAAAAATTGCGTTTGAGCGCCACATCATCCCTACTTTCAGGAAGAAGGGATGTTTTGGTAGTTGCTTCGGTGTCCTGTTTGTACGGTATCGGTAACCCCATTGAATTTCAGAAGAACGTGATTACCATCCATCGGGACCAAGTGATTGCACGCACCAAATTCTTGAAGCAACTGGTACAGAGTCTGTA
>JAGQZL010000159.1 GCA_020434915.1 Allomuricauda sp.
CATCATGGTTGGTTTGTTCCCGAGCAGTCCCAAAGTCTTCAAACCTAACCGTTTGGCCTCTTTTCCTGTTGCATCGGCAATGTGCAAAATGGGAATTTCAATTTTGGGTTGGACAAAATCATAGACCATGTGCGGAGTATTGGCGCAGATAACAATGGCTTCGGCACCCACTTCCTGTAACTTTAGGGAGGTCTCCAGGTATTTGGCATTGATTTTTTCCCTATTCTGTTCCCGCATCAGTTCTATGTTGATGCTATGGATGACCAAGGGCGGATTGGCCTGCTCACCAATTATTTTTGCCGCCATTTGATTGATCAACTTATAGTATTCGATGGTGGAGTGCCAAGAGGTACCCCCGATCATTCCCAATGTTTGCATGTTGCTAAAAATAAAAAAAAAAAAATAATGATTCAGTAACAAATTACATAAAATCAAAACAAGTTGAATGATATAGGATTTTCAACACCTGGAGATGTTAAAAAATGGTATTCGAGTTTGTTCAATCAATAAATAGGGGAAGTCGTTCAGGCATTTAAGACAGTCGTTCAAGGATTTTAGGTTAAAATTAACATAAAACTTACGGGGCTCTACTTATTTTTAGAAAACTTGAATTTGGTGGTGTTCCAAGCTACTGCACCATTGATCAAAAAACAGTAAAATCAGATAACCGAAACATATGAAAAGAAGAAGTTTTGTACAGTATGCCGGTTTGGGAACGGGGGCGCTCATGATGCCTTCCTTGCTTTTGGGGAACGATATTCCCACAGAAGCCCTTCTTGAACCCGGTATGGATGTCGTACTCAAAAAGAAAATGGCCGACGTAGCCCTTAATACGGCAAAGTCGTTGGGAGCCACCTACGCAGATGCCCGAATTGGAAGGTATTTAAACCAATATGTGTTCACAAGGGAGGACAAAGTCCAAAATGTGGTGAACACGGAATCCTTCGGAATCGGTATCCGTGTGATCGCCAATGGTACTTGGGGATTTTCCTCTACCAATGATGTCACCGAGGATGGTATCAAAAAAGCAACGCAGCAAGCCGTTGCCATCGCCAAGGCCAACTCAAAAATCCAAAAGGAACCAGTAGTGTTAGCACCTGTTGAGGCATATGGGGAAGTTTCATGGAAAACACCTATTAAAAAGGATTTTAAGGAAGTGCCCATTTCAGAAAAAGTAGATCTTCTGTTGAGCGCCAATGCGGCTGCCATTGAAAATGGGGCCAACTTTGTGAACTCCGCCCTTTTCATGGTCAACGAGCAAAAGTATTTTGCTTCCACGGATGGATCTTACATCGATCAAGATGTGCACCGTATTTGGCCAACCTTTAACGTAACGGCAATCGATCGTGCTGCTGGTAAATTCAAGACCCGTCAGGCAATGAGTGCCCCTATGGGAATGGGGTATGAATATATGGATGGACTGGCCTCTGAAAAGCTGACAGGACCAGAAGGTATCAAATTGTACCGAAATAGTTATGACATTGTGGAAGATGCCACCATGGCAGCCAAGCAGGCCAAACAGAAATTGACCGCCAAATCAGTGGAGGCAGGTAAATACGATTTGGTCTTGGAGCCCAACCACCTTGGGTTGACCATCCATGAATCCGTAGGTCACCCCTTGGAATTGGATAGAGTGCTTGGTTATGAAGCCAACTATGCAGGAACCAGTTTTGCCACTTTGGATAAATGGGAGACCAAGAAATTCAATTATGGTAGTGACATTGTAAATATTGTGGCCGATAAGACCCAAGTAGGTTCTTTAGGTGCCGTAGGGTATGATGATGAAGGAGTGAAGACCAAAAAATGGGATTTGATCCGCGATGGAGTTTTGGTGAATTACGAAGCCATCCGTGATCAAGTCCATATGATCGGTCAAAATGAATCGCACGGATGCTGTTATGCGCAAAGCTGGGAAGATGTACAGTTCCAGCGTATGCCCAACGTTTCCTTGGAACCTGGAAAGGAAAAATATTCGCTTCAGGACATGATCAAGGATGTGGAAAAAGGCATTTACATTTTGGGTAGAGGTTCTTACTCCATCGATCAGCAACGCTACAACTTCCAGTTTGGAGGCACCATGTTCTATGAGATCAAAAATGGTGAGGTAGTGGGCATGTTGGAAGACGTAGCTTACCAGTCCAATACCCAAGAGTTTTGGAATTCCTGTGCAAAAATCTGTGACAAGGATGATTACAGACTGTTCGGTTCCTTCTTTGATGGAAAAGGGCAGCCTTCTCAGATCAGTGCGGTTTCCCACGGAAGCTCCACGGCAAGGTTCAATGGAATTAACGTAATCAATACAGGTAGGACCATTTAAGGTTTTTCATTCTAAATACGAAGACAATGGCTATATATACAGAAGAAGAAGCAAAAAAAATATTGGAAAAGGCATTGAGTTTTTCCAAGGCCGATGCCTGTGAAATAAACTTAAGTGGAAGTAATAGGGGAAACATCAGGTATGCTCGAAATACGGTTTCCACTGCAGGATACCAGTCCACCCAAAGCTTGGTGGTTCAGTCCAGTTTTGGGAAAAAAGTGGGCACGGCGACCATTGATGAATTTGATGATGCCTCACTGGAGAAAGTGGTGGGCAGGGCAGAGGAGTTGGCCAAATTATCGCCAGAAAACCCCGAATTCATGGCACCTTTGGGCCCACAGCAATATGATCAGTCCATCACGTACAAGGAAGCCACTGCAAAAGTGACTCCTGAATACCGTGCAGAAGTGGCAAGCAAGAGTATTAACCCGGCTGCTGAAAAAGATGTAACGGCGGCAGGCTTTTTGAACGATGGGGAGTCATTCTCCGCCATGATCAATTCCAATGGGCTGTTCGCTTACAACAAATCCACCAATGTGGACTTTACCGTGACCATGCGTACCAACGATGGAACCGGTTCTGGTTGGGTTACCCGTGATTACAATGATATTTCCAAGTTTGATGGGGAAGCAGCCTCCAAAGTGGCAATTGACAAAGCCGTCATGTCCAGGGAAGCCCGTGCCATTGAGCCCGGTAAATATACCGTGATCTTGGAGCCGGCTGCCGCATCTGATTTGTTGCGAAACATGATTTTCTCTTTCAATGCGCGCTCTGCAGATGAAGGTAGAAGCTTTATGTCCGCTCCGGATGGTGCTAATAAACTCGGACAAAAAATTGTGGACGAACGTGTCAACCTTTGGTCCGATCCTTTGCATCCAGATGTTCCCACATCTACATGGAACGGAGAGGGGATGCCTTTGAAAAAGACCCAATGGATAGAAAATGGGGTGGTAAAGAACCTCGCCTATAGCAGATATTGGGCCGAGCAAAAAGGGGTGGATCCCGTACCATTCCCAAGCAATGGAATTATGGCAGGGGGCGATGAAAGTCTGGAAGACATGATTGCAGGTACCAAGAAAGGTATCTTGGTGACCCGTTTTTGGTATATCCGAAGCGTGGATCCCCAGACCTTACTTTATACTGGACTGACAAGGGACGGGACTTTCTATATCGAAAATGGAAAGATTAAATACCCGGTAAAGAACTTCAGGTTCAATGAGAGTCCGATCATTATGTTGAACAATTTGGAGTCTCTCGGACAACAAGTTCGTGTGGATGGTAACCTGATTCCGTATATGAAGATTCGTGACTTTACGTTCACCAGTCTTTCGGATGCGGTATAAAAATCCGATGAAGAGCAAACTGGTGGTTAGGGAATGTCCATAACCGCCAGTTTTATTTTTAAAATGGTTTAGCCTACAACCTTTCATGGCATTGTACAACGAATTCTTTTTTACACGCTTACAATATGAATCGGGCGATTGGGATGTGGACCAGCGCATGCCGTCCAACCTCCTCAACTCGTTGGTAGAGTACACCACCTTAAAAGTGGACACCCAGGAGAAGATCATCACCCTTGCCAGTGATGATATTTTCAAGAGTCCGTTTTGTTATATCTCCGGTCATAAATTGGTCCAGTTCACCAAAAAGGAAAGGGAAAATTTTGAAAAATATGTCCGAAACGGGGGATTTGTATTTGCGGATGACTGCAACCATGATATCGATGGGCTTTTTGCCAAATCCTTTGAACAACAGATGGAGGAAATCTTCGGCCCTGGTGAGTTAAAGAAGATTCCCAATGACCATGAAATCTATTCCATCTTTTTTGATTTTGAAGATGGTCCGCCCACCACTTCCCAGGAATTGAATGGGTGGGGCGATGATTTGGTACACGACTACCTCAAAGCCATCATCATCAACGGACGGATTGGGGTGCTCTACAGCAACAAAGATTACGGATGCGAGTGGGATTACGATTTTAGAAACAAACGATGGTATAAAATAGACAATACCCGATTTGGGGTAAACATTGTCCTTTATGCCCTAACCTCATAACCTTTACAAACTTGGATAAAGAATTACAACAAATTGCTAACGAAGTAGAAGGGCTCTCCGAGAAGCTCAAGGCACTCAAAAAAGAAATTGGCAAGGTCATCATCGGGCAGGATGAAACTGTATCCCAACTGCTCATCACCTTTTTGGCCGGGGGGCATGCCCTGTTGGAAGGTGTTCCGGGCTTGGCCAAAACCTTGATGATAAGAACCTTGGCCAACGCCATCGATTTAAAATTCAAACGGATACAGTTCACCCCGGATTTGATGCCATCAGATATCATCGGGACGGAGATTTTGGAAGAGGACCATACCACGGGTAAAAAGTTCTTCAAGTTCAATAGAGGGCCTATTTTTTCCAACATCATCTTGGCGGATGAGATCAATAGGACCCCTCCCAAGACCCAAGCAGCTTTGCTGGAGGCCATGCAGGAATTTGAAGTCACCTATGGGGACAAAACGTATGCTTTGGACAAGCCTTTCTTCATTTTGGCGACCCAAAATCCGATAGAACAATCAGGAACCTTTGTATTACCGGAGGCACAACAAGATCGCTTTCTGTTGTACATCAAGATTGGATATCCAACAGACAAAGAGGAAACGGCCATTTTAAAGGCCACCACCGGAACCTCCAAAACCCAATTGAACAAGGTGATTTCTGGAGAGGACATTGTCCGGTTACAACAATTGGTACGGGAAGTTTCCATTAGCGATGGGCTCATCCAGTACGTGAGTGATGTGATCCGAGCTACAAGACCGGATACCACCACGGTGGATTATGTGAAACAATGGGTGGACTGGGGTGCCGGACCACGTGCCGGACAAGCTATGATTTTGACCGCCAAGGCCCATGCACTTTTGGAAGGAAGATTGGCCGTTACCTTGGATGACCTTAAAGCGGTGGTGCTTCCGGTGCTCAGACATCGGGTGTTGGTGAACTTTAGGGCAGAAGCGGAAGGCATCACTTCGGATGAGGTGACCCGTCAGATTTTAAAGGCTACTCAAGTGAATGATGGGAAATAAATGTATTCCAAATTGCAACCTTAAATAAAAGATTAAGTAAAATGAGGGCAATAGTATTTTTAATAATTGGAACTTTTATTCTTTTGGCTTCTTGTAAGGAAAATTCCAAGAATTTAATTCAAGCTAAAAATCAAACAGTTAACAAGGAGGTTAATAAAGGAATTGTTGAACCTCAACCTAAGAAAAAGAAATATGATACATTAATTCTACTTCAGAAGAAAACCAGATCGTTGGAGGATTATAAAGAAAGCATATTGAGATTTTCTAATTCAAATGAGAGTTTAGCACTTAAAACAGTAGAAAATATATATCCTATAAATGAAGAGGAATATCTGCTATTTTATTCGTTGAGCTATCCTGAAGAGTACCCGGAAAGTGATTTGGAATTGTTTTATAAGATTGATAAAACAATGTTGGATTATGCAATAAAGGATAAAGGTGATTGCTTTTTTCTTTTTTCAAATCTAGCGGAATTTGTGGATGGCGAATATGCTGATTATTATTTTGAGGCTATCGAAAGTACTGTCAAAAATAACACCGATAAGTTTTGTGGCTTTGTATATGGAGCATTGACAAACTTTAGCAAAGAACGATTGAACGAATTATATGAAGATTATTGCAAATAAATAACGAATAATGGCCTCTAGGGACTACCACGACTTATTGAAACCTGAAGTCATCAACACGGTGTCGGGACTTTCCCTGATTTCCCGTATTGTGGTGGAAGGTTATCTTTCGGGTTTACACCGGAGCAAGAGCGTGGGGCCTGGTATGGAGTTCAGTCAATATCGTGGGTATGATCCCGGGGATGACCTTCGGCTGTTGGATTGGAAGATGTTGGCCCGCTCGGGAAGGTACTACATCAAGCAATCGGAAGTGGAAAGCCATGTTGCCGTAAAATTTATTGTGGATGCAAGTGGCTCCATGGAACATTCGGAAAATGATATTTCCAAGCTGGAGTTTGCACGGATCATGGTGGCCTGCTTGGCCCATTTGGCCCAGAAACAAGGGGATTCCGTAGGGCTGTTCGCTTTGAACGAGGACGACTTTGTGAGTATTTATCCAAGAGCCGATCAAAAACACTACAACCGGATGTTGCTGGAACTTTTGCAGTTGTCCACAAAGGGCAAATGGCCCGAAGTCGCCAAGGCCTCCAAAAGAATCCACAATAGGGGTGAGAAAGAGTTGATTTTCTTTTTGACCGATATGTACGAGGAGCACAGTGAGCTATCTGATTTTGTCAAAAATTTGAAGACCCCAAAAAACGATGTGGTGGTACTTCAGATCATGGCTGGTAATGAAATGGATTTTGATT